>JASFLF010000284.1:0-5341 GCA_050118235.1 Gammaproteobacteria bacterium
TTGCCTGAACTCTCTTTTATTGCAGTTATTTACGTAAACTTATCGATTACGTGCAATTAATATGTCCAGGTAAATTTCTTGGGTTTACCCAACACAACGGTGGTTTACGCCGAGCGTTACGCCGCACTGCATTGCGAAAGTTAATGCGGAAATCAAGGCAGAAACATCATGCACATTACCATCCGTCAATTGGCTGTATTGGAGGCCGTCGCCAGAAACCTAAGTTTCACAAAAGCGGCCGATGAACTGCACCTCACCCAACCCGCTGTGTCCATGCAAATTAAGCAAATCGAAGAAAGCATTGGCTTACCCTTGTTTGAACAAGTAGGCAAAAAGGTGTTTCTCACCGAAGCCGGCCAGGAAATGTACAACTATTCGCGCACCATCCAGCAGCAATTGGCCGAAGCCGAAGCTATTATCGAGGACTTAAAAGGGGTGAAACGCGGCACCTTAACCATCGCCGTGGCCAGTACGGCAAACTATTTCGCCCCGCGAATACTGGCCGCTTTTAAAGAAACCTATGATAAGGTGACTTTCAGTCTTGATGTAACCAACCGTAAAGGCTTGCTGAGCCATTTGGACAACAACGATACCGACCTGGTCATCATGGGGCGCCCGCCTGCCAACATGGAAGTGGAAGCAGAATTTTTTATGGAAAATCCGCTGGTGGCCATAGCCCCGGCCAATCATCCGCTGGTAGGCGTGCATAACATTCCGATAGTCACATTGTTGAAGGAGACCTTCATCATCCGCGAACAAGGCTCAGGCACACGCAACGCCATCGAACGATTTATTTCCGAGCGGGGATTTGAAATCACTACACCTTTGAGCATGAGCAGCAATGAAGCCATTAAGCAAGCCGTACAAGCCGGCCTGGGACTGGGCATTTTGTCCATACACACCCTGGAAATGGAATTGGAACTCAAGCGGCTGGAAATATTGGATGTGGAATCGTTCCCCATACTGCGCAATTGGTACGTAGTACATCGCAAAGGCAAGCGCTTATCACCTGTTGCCCAGGCGTTCAAAGATTTCATCGTATCCCATTCCAAAGAGATATTGGCTATGAAAAACTAAATTGATATGTTTCGGATCATTGTATTGATTTTTTTATCTGCCCCCCTTTACCAGCATGACATTAGAGAAAGCGCGTGAACTCATTAAGGTCCAAATCGCCTTTGGGGGCGGCTACACAACCGCAACGCCGCCAAACTGATTTTGGCGGAAATCCAGAAAGAACACGGCCAGGCTTGTGTTGATCAATTGATCAGAGATTTAAACCTGGAGGAGACGTTTGGTTTTAAGCCCGGTTCGCGATTCAGTTATTAACTCACGTGTCCATATTATTCCGCTGGTATGGAATTAACCACTAAGGTCACGAAGAGTATATTTAGAAACCTCTGAATAGACTTATTTCCGTTTCGGGTGCTATGTGGTAAATGGTATTTTTACGGACGCTGCTGGGTTCTATAAAAATCTCACCATGATAAAGCCGCCGGCAAGAAGCAGGGGCAATCCCCATTGGAAAAGAGGCGGCGCCGATTCGCCCGGCAGGTCAATCGACTGCTCGGTACCGTGTTGAGCTTTATCCACAACGTTGGTAAACAAATTTGCGCCAAGCTCCCCTAAGCGATCCAGGCGCTGCAGGAAACCACCGCTAGCTTGCTTATCTTTGCCGGAATTGTCTTCACTCATTCTCTTAGAGCGTTTTAACAAGTCATATTCATATTGAATTTCGGATATCATATTAAAGGTCAGTACGATTCGCACCGCCAGGCGTTCGTGAGGCAAACCCACATAGCGTAACGGCGCTAACAACCATAATAAACCGCTTGTAATAAGCTCTTTGGGCGTGGATTTAATGACAATATTCACCGCCACTACGATGACTACTAATGAACCTATGCGGTAACCGGCCATTTGAATGCCCTGCCAAGTGGGCGAATAATCCGCCATAATGGCGAAAACCCATTGGCCCGGTGTAAACCAGAAATAGATTATCAGCATGGACAAAAACAACCAGCGCATACGTCTGAGCATCAGCCAGGAGGACCGCCAAAGCAACGGGGTGGATTGCACGAGCAGGTAAAACAACACCAGCACCGCCAGACTGAATAATAGTTGGGGATAGCCGCCAAACGCGACAAACAGAGTAAAGACTAAAAACGTCACTATCCTTATGACAGGATGCATCGGGGGCCGGTGTTTACCTTTTCTTTGTAGTTATTAACTCGTAGCGTGGAACCGCGATGGGAATCCGGCGCTTGCCGGTGGTAATCGAGCAGCGCCGCAGTAAATACGGCGCTGTCCGCTTTTGCTCATTTGACGCGCTTTTGTTGGCTCTTTTATCGTAGAAAAAAAAGATTAACCAATTTGTCGCAGCAATTGTTGCGCTTGTTCTTTTTGAGTGTCGTCACCCTCTTCCATGACTTCATCCAGTATACTGCGGGCGCCATCGCTGTCACCCATATCGACATAGGCTTTGGCCAAATCCAATTTAGTACCGATTTCATCCACGTCCGCGAAAATATCGTCGCCCAGTTCTTCATCTTCACCCAGGTCTTCCAGCGACAATTCGCCGCCGCCGTAGGATTCACTGAGACTGAGATCCATTTCATCGCTGTTGGCGTGCAACGTCTCTTCGCTGTCAAAATCTTCCAGTGACAAACCCATGTCGTCGGGTTTTTCCATGGCTTGGGTGGGAACTTCATCGGACAAAGACAAGGATACGTCACGAATGGCTTCCGTGGGGGCTTCGGCAATGCCGGTTTCGGTTTCGAAATCGATGGAGCCTAAATCCACATCGCTATCGCTGTCCAAAGACAGATTGAGCTCAGTGGACTCTTCATCAAAATCGCCGGTATGCTCATCCATTCCCATATCGAAATCCAGGGAATTATCGACCGCGGCGGCTTTGGCGGTTTTCGGTTCGTCGTCCAGGTTGAAATCCAAGGAACTGACGTCAAAATCCATACTATTATCATCGGTGCTGGCAGTGACCGATTCCAAATCCGCAATTTCGTCTTCATTGAAATCGAAATCCAACAAATCTTCTTCTTCAGCAGTGACATCGCTCATGGCAGTGTCAAAGCCCAGTTCGGCTTCGCCAGCCGCCATGGATCCTCCAAACAAGGGATTATCGGGGCATAACTCACTGCCCAGACCCACGATGCGCTGCCAATGTTCGTTGCTCTCGTCACCGCCTATGGCATCATGCAGCGCTTGGGCTTGCTGTTCAAAAGCGCCGCGATTATTGGCCGCGTGATACACCTCGAGCAGCTTGGTTTGCAGTTCGATGCGCCCTGGATTGGTTTCCATGGCTTGCTTAATGATATCTTCGGCTTGTTGGTGGCGTCCGTAAGCCAAATAAACGTCAGCTTCGGATATAGGATCGACTTCGGCCGCATCGGATTGAATACCCGCCATGTCACTCATGGCAAAATCACTCACCATGCTGCTTTCACCGCTTTCGCTGCCTCGCGCCTGAGCGGTCATTGCCGCGGCTGCAGCCGCGGCGGAGGCACCCATGCCGACGTTGAGAATACTTTCTTCAAAGCCTTCTTGCATTTTGCGACGGCGGATTACCAGCCAGGCCACCACACCGATCACTGCCAGTAATGCCACACCGACCAGCAGATAATCCGACAAGAATGAAACGGATGCAGTCTCTTCGGCGGGAGCCTGCTCGGGTTTCGGTTTCGCCTCTGGCTTCGCCGCGGGCTCGGCTTCAGACTGCCCCTTCAGTTGGTTTTGTACGGCCAGCAATTCTTCGTCTTTGAGGGTAATCAGACGTTGCATGCTTTCCAGTTGCTCGTCCAACTCCGTCAAACGCGTTTTCAGTTCCTCGGATTCCTGACGACTGGCGTCCAGCGCTTCCGTGGTCAAGATCAAATCATCGCGCAATTGTTGCGCTTCGCTGCTGTCCCGCGATGCGCTGCCACTTCCCTGACCCTCACGGCCGGGCGCCACCAATTGCAGTTTCGCCTGTTCCGTCTTAGAGGCTCGGCTGGAACTGCCGGGCGCGGCCCGGGGTTCTTCCACATCACCGGAAGCCACTTCAACTTGTTGTACCAGGCGGCCCGTAGCGGAACGCCACTCGCGGTATTGACGTTTGAATTCCTGCAACGATTCGCTTTGGGATATGTCCGCCACCGTATCCGGATTTTCAATCCGTAATACGTACCCGGCTTTCAATTGATTCACATTGCCGTTTACAAACGCCTTGGGATTGGCACGCAACAGCGCCATCATAATTTGGTGTACCGTCGCATCCGTGCCTGAGCGTTTACGCAGTTGCTCAGCGATTTCCCATAAAGTATCGCCACGCCTGACCATGCCATAGTCCATAGGACCAGTTGATTTCGGAGCGGCAAATTGTCTGGGTGCGGGCCGTGGCGCGGGTTGCAGCTGCGGCCGGGGTTGTTGTGCCCGGGGCTGAGGTGCCGGCGCAGGTTGACGCTGTGCTTGTTGTGCTTGTTGCTGAGGCGGCGGCGCAAATACCGGTGCCGTACTCGGCTGCTCCACCGGAGCCGGCGCTTCGGCCGCCAATACGGGAGGATCCACCAACACGGTGTATTCTTTTAAGGCGCGGCCTCTGGCCCAACGCGCTTCAACGAGGAAGTCCAGATACGGCTCGGTAACCGGCTGAGTAGTACTCAGCCTGACAAACGCCGATCCATCGGCACGGACCACCACTTTGAATTGAATGTGACTAAGATAAGAAGGCCGTTCAATATTGATGCGCTTAAAATCCTCATCAGTCGCCAAGCGTACGGCAAGACTATCCAAGTCTCCCGGCTGTACCGAATGAATATCGATTTCCGCCAGCAGTGGTTGATTCAATGCTGAGCGCATCGTAATAGGACCTAGCCCTAACGCCATGGCGACGCCCGGAATAAGCCATCCTAATATAATTACGACTGGGACAAGCCGTTTAACCATACTAACTCCCGTTTTCCTGAATTCCATCTTTTTCTCGCCTTCTCCTCGCATTCACTTGACCTTCGCTCGACACCGTAAGTCTGAGGAACACATCACTAAGAAAATTAAGCAATTACGGGGCCAGATATAGAACGCACTATAGCTTACAAATACTCTTTTACCAAAATTTCAGCAATTTGCACGCTATTTAAGGCTGCGCCCTTGCGAACATTATCCGCCACAACCCACAGATTCAATCCACGGGGATGTGAAATGTCTTCACGTATTCGGCCAACATAGACCGGATCTTTACCCGCGGCTTCTGTGACGGCTGTGGGGTATCCGCCAGGTTCGTGCCTGTCCAATACCTTTATACCCGGCGCCTTTTCCAACAACTCTCTGGCTTGTTCTGCCGTGATTT
>JASFLF010000285.1:0-5335 GCA_050118235.1 Gammaproteobacteria bacterium
AATCCCGTTTAAAAAGCATGATGATGGCCGTACGCTCTCGCGTGATGGAAGGCCACAGTATGGCGGCGGCATTAGGGGATTTCCCGCACGTGTTTTCCGATCTTTATCGCGCCACCATAGAGGCGGGTGAGCAGTCCGGTCATTTGGATGTAGTGCTGGAAAGGCTGGCCGATTACACCGAAGGTCGCCAACAGTTGTCGCAAAAAATGTCGCAGGCGATGATATACCCGGTGATGCTGACCATCATAGCCATAGGCGCGGTTGGTTTTTTGCTCACTTATGTGGTGCCGAAAATCGTGCAAGTCTTTGAAGGCATTGGTCAGGAATTACCTATCCTTACCCGCGGGCTGATCTACACCAGCGAAATTTTTAAGGAAAATTGGTTGCTTATGCTCATAGGAATAGTCATTCTGGTGAGCGGTTTTCTGTATTTATTGCGGTTCGAGCAATTCAAGACCCGCTATCATTTGTTCTTATTGCGATTGCCTTTGGTCTCGCGGCTGGTGCGCGGTTTAAACGCCGCCCGGTTTGCCCGAACGCTCAGCATCGTGGCCGCCAGCGGTGTGCCCATTTTGGATGGCTTGCGCATCGCCGCACAGGTTGTGACAAACCTGCCCATGCGCAAAGCGGTGGATGAAGCCGCCAGCAAAGTGCGTGAAGGTTCCGCCATATACAAAGCCCTGGACGCCTCTAAATATTTTCCGCCCATGACAGTACACCTTATCGCCAGCGGCGAAGCCAGTGGCAATATAGAAGAAATGTTAGAGCGGGCCGCCGAAAGTCAGGAGCGGGAAATGCAGGCGCTCACCGAAGGGCTGCTGGGCATCTTCGAACCGATCTTGATCTTGGGGATGGGAGCAGTTGTGTTGGTGATCGTGTTAGCGATTTTATTGCCCATTTTCGATATGAACCAATTAGTCAAGTAAACTCCCTTTTTTGCCTACCTAAGCATTGTTGTAGCTCGTAAAATCCAATTTAACCACGAAAGAACACGAAGGGGAGAAGAATTGATTTCTTCGTGTTCTTCGTGTTCTTCGTGGTAAGTTATAAAATGTTTCGTTCTATCCACTGGGCCAGATTAGAGCCCATGGAGTTCATCTACTCATGGGAGTTCTAGATGCAAAACAGCGGCGCTGATCAAGACTTTGAGCAGTTATCTCAAGACGTCGGCCGGGTATTATTGGCCCATGGTCTCACGCTGGCCACTGCCGAATCGTGCACCGGAGGTTGGGTGGCGCAAGTGGTGACCCAGACCTCGGGAAGCTCCCGATGGTTTGATCGCGGTTTTGTGACCTATACCAATGAAGCCAAACAAGAAATGCTGGGTGTCGAAGCGCAAACGCTAAACCAGTATGGCGCCGTCAGTGAACAGACCGTACAAGAAATGGCCGAGGGCGCGATAGAAAACAGCCGGGCGCAAATCGCTCTTGCCATTAGCGGCGTAGCCGGGCCTACCGGGGGTACTGCGGAGAAGCCCGTCGGCATGGTGTGTTTCGCTTGGGCCAGAGCGAATTTTCAAACCCAAACCGTGACTCGGTATTTTGAAGGTGACAGACATGCGGTACGGCGTCAGGCCGTGCAGTTCACACTACGCCATCTCATTGATATGGTGGCGGTTTCTCAATCATAATCGGCGCTGGCAAATCCATCTCGGGATTGTTGCGGTACATCGTTGAATTTTCCAAGCCATCGTATTATTTGTATCTTAATGTTGTGAATATTTGGGCTAGGACCCAGTGGGCACTTATGGAATAATGGCACCCTTGATGGAACCTAGAATAACCAGTTGATCGCTTCGGTATCCGTAAATGATTGAAACAAAGACTGAGCTTGATAGGCTCGCATTCACCTCTTGAGTGAATGTCGGGACGCTACACCGATCTGCACCACTTTCTTTGTTATAGGAACCGGCGATGTGCTCCTCGCTAAGGACTGTGGCCATAAGCGGAGGGATATGCCTCGCCTAAAGCGCCTACTGTTGGAGCACTGGACCCTAACTTTCGTATCTAAAGAAAGTGCCGCAGATTGGTGTTCAACTGATTATTCTAGGTCGCCAGTGAGCAAAACATCGCAAGTTCAGCAGGACAAAAACCATTTCGCGAGGGTGATATAGTGGACGACAACAAACAAAAGGCATTAAAAGCAGCATTATCTCAAATTGAAAAGCAATTCGGTAAAGGCTCCGTTATGCGCATGGGCGATGCAGGCCCAGAGCACGACATAGCCGCAGTTTCCACAGGATCGTTGGGACTGGATATCGCCTTGGGAATCGGGGGATTGCCGCGCGGTCGTGTTATTGAAATCTATGGTCCTGAATCATCCGGTAAAACCACCTTGACTTTACAGGTGATTGCCGAAGCCCAAAAAACCGGCGGCACGGCGGCGTTTGTGGATGCTGAACACGCTTTAGATCCGCTTTATGCGGAAAAGCTTGGGGTAAATGTGGATGATTTATTGGTATCCCAGCCCGACACCGGTGAGCAAGCACTGGAAATCACCGATATGCTAGTCAGGTCAGGGGCGGTAGATGTGGTTGTCGTGGATTCGGTGGCGGCGTTGACGCCAAAGGCGGAAATCGAAGGCGACATGGGCGATCACCATGTGGGTTTGCAGGCCCGTTTGATGTCACAAGCGTTACGTAAACTGACGGCCAACATCAAGCGTTCCAACACCATGGTCATTTTTATCAACCAAATCCGTATGAAAATTGGCGTCATGTTCGGCAATCCCGAGACCACCACCGGTGGCAACGCCCTTAAGTTTTACTCTTCCGTGCGATTGGATATCCGCCGCATCGGAGCCATTAAAAAAGGCGATGAAGTTGTGGGCAGCGAAACCCGCGTTAAAGTGGTGAAAAACAAAGTGGCGCCGCCGTTCAGACAAGCGGAATTCGATATTCTCTACGGCGAAGGTATATCGCGCGAAGGGGAGATTATTACTTTAGGCGTACAGGAAGGCATAGTTGACAAAAGCGGGGCCTGGTACAGTTATAACGGCGATCGCATTGGCCAGGGCAAAGACAATGTGCGCGGCTTTCTCAAAGAGAATCCCGATATGGCGAGCGAGATCGAAGCGCAAATTCGTGCCAAGTTATTACCGGTTAAAGCGGCGGGCGGCAAAGCCGAAGCCGTAGAAGAAGCATTGGAAGAAGCGGAAGTCTAAACGCGTCCACTTAGGCTAAGGGCTTAAAGATAAGAGTTTAAGAAAAAGAGCTTAGAGTTGGAACTATGGCTACGGACTTAGGCTGCAAATTTAGGCTACGGATTTTGGCTAGGAACTTAGGGTAAGTATGAGCGAACTGACTTTACCCGATACCCAAGACAAAGAAGTCCGCAGCAAAGCCATGGATTTGCTGGCACGTCGCGAGCATTCCGTGGCCGAATTACGCAGCAAACTGCTCGCCAGAGGTTATACGCAGCCCACTGTGGACGAACAATTACAAAAGCTGGAGCAGGAAAACCTGTTGAGTGACCGGCGCTTTACCGAATCGTACGTGAATTTTCGCAGTAAGAAAGGTTTCGGCCCGCTGCGCATTGAACAAGAATTAAAAGAAAAAGGCATCAACACCGCATTACAACAAGAATACCTTGATAATAAGAACTATTGGCGGAATATGGCCAAAGAAGTCCGGGAAAAACGCTTCGGTGGAACGGTACCGAAAGATTATAAAGAGAAAGCCAAACAAATGCGGTTTCTACAATATCGGGGATTTGGCCACGAGCAGTTGCGCGATGTGTTTGATGACGAATAAGTTGAGCACCTTGGACCGCAGAAATTGTCATAATAAAACACTACACTTGAAGTCGGGGATTTATAAATACAGTGTCAAAAAACATGAAAAGCTCACAAATTCGCAGCGAATTCTTAAATTATTTTAAAAACCACAGTCACGAAGTGGTGCCCTCCAGCCCATTGATACCCGCCAATGATCCCACATTGTTGTTTACCAATGCGGGTATGGTGCAATTCAAAGACGTCTTCTTAGGTAAAGAAACCCGCTCTTATACCCGCGCGGCCAGTTCGCAACGCTGTGTGCGCGCCGGCGGCAAGCATAATGACCTGGAAAACGTGGGTTATACCGCTCGCCATCACACTTTTTTCGAAATGCTGGGCAATTTCAGTTTTGGGGATTATTTCAAGCAGGAAGCCATTCATTACGCCTGGGAGTTCCTCACCAAGGTGATCGGCTTGCCAGCGGAAAAACTCTGGGTGACGGTATATGAAGAAGACGATGAAGCGGCGGACATTTGGCTGAAAGACATCGGTGTGGATCCTAAACGCTTTGGCCGCATAGGCGCCAAAGACAACTTCTGGTCCATGGGTGACACCGGGCCGTGCGGTCCTTGCAGTGAGATTTTTTATGACCATGGTCCGGAGGTGGCCGGTGGGCCGCCGGGTTCGCCGGATGAAGAGGGAGACCGTTACATTGAAATCTGGAACCTGGTCTTCATGCAATACGATCGCACCGCCGATGGTCAGTTGCATCCTTTGCCCAAACCGTCCGTCGATACCGGCATGGGACTGGAGCGATTAGCCGCCGTCTTACAAGGCGTGCACAATAATTACGACATTGATTTGTTCAAGAACCTCATCAAACCGGCCGCTGAGTTGGCTGGCATCGATGATTTAAAAAATACTTCATTACGGGTAATCGCCGATCATATTCGGGCGTGCGCTTTTTTGATTACCGACGGAGTAGTGCCTTCCAATGAAGGCCGCGGCTACGTATTACGGCGCATAATCCGCCGCGCAATCCGCCATGGGCACAAACTGGGATTGCGTGATGCGTTTTTCTACAAACTGGTGGCGCCTCTGTGCAAGGAAATGGGCGATGCCTATCCTGAGTTGCTCAAAGCCAAAGCGCAAGTTGAGCGGTTGCTCAAACAAGAGGAAGAACGCTTTGCAGAAACCATAGAACACGGCCTGGCGATATTGGATGAGGCGATTAAGCAACTCAGTGGAAAAGTTATCCCCGGCAGCACCGTATTCAAATTGTACGATACCTATGGCTTTCCGGTAGACCTTACCGCGGACATTGCTCGCGAGCATCAGCTCAGCCTGGACATGGAAGGTTTCGAGAAGGAAATGGGTGAACAACGAGAACGGGCTCGGGCGGCCAGTCAATTCGGCACGGATTATCATACCGGATTGCAACTGGAAGGCAAAACCGACTTTAGCGGGTATGATAAGGTGCAAGACAGTGCCAAGGTGGTGTCTTTATATCACGACGGCAACGAAGTACAAAAGCTCAATGAAGGCGAAAAAGGCCTGGTGGTGCTGGATCGCACACCGTTTTATGCCGAGTCCGGCGGCCAAGTGGGCGACACCGGATATA
>JASFLF010000286.1:0-5310 GCA_050118235.1 Gammaproteobacteria bacterium
TCAATGCTTTTGTTTAGCATTAGCAACTCTGCTTCACCGCGAGCCAGGCCACAATCTGACATTATTTGATCCAGGTTAGCGCCATTGCGCAACATTTTAATAGCATGGCGATAACTTCTTTCAGGGGCCTCTTGAGTCTCAAGCGCATCTTGCCTCTGCACCAGGCGTTGGGTACGCTCTTCCAATTTCCGCAAATGCTCCCCGACGCCCACGGCCCCACTGCACATCGCATTTAGATCGGTTTGCATGGAGGTTATTATTTCATCTTGCTGGGTAAGAATTTGATGGAAATGGTTGTACATAAACGCCATTGCCACCAAAGACATCAATAAAAAGATGCCGACTACTATTGTAGAAATCATTAATACTTCTGGTGAGAGGTAAGGTGTCATGTGGCTTTACCTGTTCATTTTAGCTACGCGTATTCATCGATATGAGGACGACCATCGTCCGGTTTCTGGTTTTTCTGGGATCGAGCCGGTTTTTTGCGATGCTTTTTGTTTTTGCCGTCTTCGGCGTCTTGTTCCTTTTTACGCTCGATTTTCCAGGTTGGGTTAACTGTGTTGATTTCATCTACTGCTGCCATATGCTTTTCCTAAATGCTTTCCTTGCTTTAGGCATCGTTAAAAATTCATCATCTCAGACCATTGCTCGTCGGTGAGCAGTTTATTCAAATCCACAATAATCAATAACTCGCTGTCCACACTGGCAACGCCTTGAATAAACTTGGAGCTTTCTTCTGTGCCGACATTGGGCGCTGTTTCAATTTCTGATGCCCTCAAGTCCACGACTTCGGCAACACTGTCCACCAATATACCGACGACTTGGTCTTCGGCTTCGATAATGACGATCCGGGTCGAATCATCCATGTCTTTGGTGGGTAAACCAAAGCGCAGCCGGGTATCAATAACGGTGACCACATTGCCGCGCAGATTGATTATGCCTAGTACATAGTCGGGAGCTCCGGGAACGGGAGCAATTTCCGTCACCCGTAAAACTTCCTGTACTTGCATCACATTGATGCCGTATTTTTCGTTTTCCAAACGGAAGGTTACCCAGCGAAGCACAGGGTTGTCAGAAGTTTTTTGTGCCGTGTTTGTCATGTCCAAAACCTTTTTCAAATTTTCCGCTGCTTCGTGCACATCCACATGGATACGCACATTAAAATCAAACCGTTGTTAACATTCCTGTCAAAACCTGACGTGAAAACCCGGTTGTCAAATCCAAGCTGTCAAAACACTGGCGAGACAGTTGTGCCGTAAAAACCTCTTAAATAAAAAGCATTATTTATACCAAATGACCGCTATTCAGGCGGTCTATCAAGCTATCGACACACAAAACCGACTGCATTTGATCAATTACCGTGCCTAAGATGAAATCCACGTGATGCGAGCGCTGCCATTGCACTTGCTGGGGCTCTAATGTAAGCACCGTGGAAATACTATTGCATAAAACGCCCCATCGGTTTTCATCGAATACCAATATATATCGGGTACCGGTCGCAGTATTTTCCTCACCTGTTCTCATGCGGTGGTGCGGTTGTAAGACACCGGCTAAATCGATCACTTGCACATTTTGATTGCGATTGCGCGCCAAACCCAAAAACCAATGAGCTTGTCCCGGCAACACTGTCAAGCGCTCGGGAAACGGGATAATGCCGTTTAATTTATCCAACGGCGCGGCCATTTGCATACTACCCAATGAAAATGTCAGCACTTGACATCTTGGTTTGGCCCACTCCGGTGGCTCATGCTGCTTAGCTGACTCACTTTCTGGCGCCGATTCTGGAATGTCCTGGGCCGGCGGATTAATATACGCAACCGAGGCCGTAGAACTGATCACTTTAGCCGGTGTTTGCGATTCATCCGAGTCCTTGGCGTACGCTTGCAAGTCTGTAGCGGCCGGGTACACCGGCGCTGGTTCTGGTGCGGGTAAGGGCATCGCCCCTTCGCTTTCGATTTTCGGATTATCCAACACCGTATGGTCTTGCGTCTCATCAACCTCGTTGAGCAACGCCTGCAAATACAACGTCAACGCATTGCGCTGGTCCACCAATTGTTCGACTTTATTCGGCTTTTTCATTGACAAACCTTTTTCATGAAGCCCAGCGCGTTGGTGATTCATCGTCGTCTTGGGTTTCTATGCCTAGTAAATCATCAAGTAATAATCCGTAGGCAATTGCACCGCGGTCCTTCGGCGACCTCAAGGACAATGGTACGCCCAGTCGGCTGGCTTCGCGAAACTGCGTGTCAATAGGTATGACTCCCGACCAGATGTCATTGGGATAGCGTTCATGCAGGATTTTCAAAGTGGAATTGGATGCCCTGGTACGGCAATCGAACATAGTGGGTAATATGGTGTAACTCAGATTATTATTTAAGGAGCGGCCTATCATCTCCAACGTTCGCATCATGCGCTCCAATCCCTTGAGCGCCAAAAACTCCGTCTGCACGGGAATAATCAAATGTTCACAAGCCGCCAAGGCATTGACCATAAGGACACCCAATTGTGGCGGGCAATCAATAACCACTACATCGAACAAATCTTCAATGTGCGTCAAAGCTTTTTTTATAACCAAACCCATACCTTCTTTAGCACCTAATTGCCGATCCAAAGTGGCCATGGCGGTCGATGCCGGAATCAAGGAAAGATTCTCAAATTTGGTGGCGTAAACAATATTTTTCGGCGAAACCTGCGGTTGTTTCTTATCCAACTGATATAACAAATATAAACTGCGTTCGATACTGTCCGGGTCGTGACCAAAATAAGCGGTCATAGAACCATGCGGGTCCATGTCAATGATCAGCGTGCGATAACCTCTGCTGCACAGTTGACCAGCCAGACTCACCACCGTAGTCGTTTTCCCAACCCCACCTTTTTGATTGGCCACGGCCCAGATTTTCAAGGTTACTCTCCTTTACCTTTGGGCAAGACTTGCAGCACCGGCAAACTAATAGGTTCCGCGGGTTTCACAATTACCGTCGATTGAGTCGAATTGCCTGACTTACTTTGCGCCGACAATTGCGGTGATCCTTGCGTTAAGTCCTTAGGCGTGGATGGTACCGTTGACTTGATCTGCGCTGTTGCACTCGTCGACGCTTTTGATTGTGAACCAGTCAATGGCAAGGTGGTAATGGGTGGTCTACCGGTCTGTGGCTGCAATAATGTAGCAGCACCACCTCTGCTCCCGTCAGCATTGGTGCTTTTGTCCAGGCTGTTTAGCGGGATTGGTTTTGGAATGGATTTGGGAATGTGTTTTTGCAAATCGTTACTGAACGTACCTGGTTTTTCCTTCTTATCCAAGCCCAGGTTGAAGCGCTTTTCCTCCGGCTTGTTCAAAACCATAATAGCAACGCGCCGGTTTTTACTTCTCCCTAGCTCAGTGGCGTTATCGGCGATGGGTTTATGTTCGGCAAAGCCGATGGCTTTTAAGCGATTGGGACTTATACCGGACTGGGTAAACAAGCGTACCACGCTGGCGGCGCGAGCTGCCGACAATTCCCAGTTGGAAGGAAAATATGGCGTGCTAATAGGCACATTGTCAGTGTAGCCCTCGACGTTAATATCATTGGGGGCTTTTCCTAATATAGAAGCAATTTTTTGTAGTGGTGAAATGGCTTGCGAAGACAATACCGCCACTCCGCTGGCAAATAATACGTTGGACTTAATTTCTATTTCCAATCCCAGGTTGGTCCTGGTTACTGTAATCAGTTCTTTGTCGATCAATTCCTTTAAATTGAATTCAATTTCATCGGCTATTTTTTCCATTTCGGCCATTTCTTTCGGACTGGGCATGATACTATGATCTAATCCAGGCCCGTCAACGGTATTTTCATCCTTGAATTTATCGTCCTTGAACAGGGATTGGTGTTGGATTATGGGTGAACGCAAGGGAGAACCATACTGAATGGGTTCCACAGTCTTTTGCGGGTGGCTGAACGCGGATACTAGCGAACTGGATAAAACCCGGTATTTGCCTTCGTTAACCGAAGAAATGGAGTACATGACCACAAAAAACGCAAACAACAAGGTAATGAAATCCGCATAGGATACCAGCCACCTTTCGTGATTTTCGTGTTCCTCGTGTTTGGGTTTACGCGCCATAGTTTAACTGATGTCGTGTCTTTGCAAATAAATATTCACCACGAAGAACACGAAGAGCACGAAAAATGATATTGATTAATGCATAGCTTCGTGCTCTTCGTGTTCTTCGTGGTGAAATACAAGCCGGTCCTTCATCACGTCACTTGAATCATAAATAACTCTTTTACCGTTAGTGTAAAAACCCTTGCAACTTAGTCTCTATATTGCGTGGATTCTCCCCCTCTGCGATGGAAATAACACCTTCGACCATCATTTCATGCATTTTCGAACGCTCATGCACCTGGCTTTTTAACTTGTTCGCCATGGGTAAAAATAGCATGTTCGCCAACCCCACCCCATAAATGGTGGCCACGAACGCAGTGGCGATTCCGGCGCCAAGCTTACTGGGATCGGCCAGGTTTTCCATCACGTGAATCAATCCCATAACCGCACCGATGATGCCTATGGTGGGGCTGTACCCGCCCATGCCTTCAAACACCTTGGCCGCCTGGGTTTCAAAGTGCTCTTTCACATCCATTTCCACTTCCAACACGCGGCGAATAACTTCCGGTTCACTGCCATCGACCAATAACTGCAGACCTTTACGCGCAAAGGTATCGGTTTCCGTTTCGGCGATGGTTTCCAATCCCAACAATCCTTCTTTGCGAGCGATATTACTCCAGTCCATGATTTTTTTAATCATGGAATCGCCCGCCAATTTGGGAGGGAAAAACACCCATACCATCATCTTCATGGATTGCATAAAAACGGCCATGGGCGTTTGCAACATGGATGCCCCCACAGTACCGCCAAATACAATTAACACCGCCGGCATGTTTGCCAAAGAACTGGCATGCCCGCCCTCCAGCGCTTGACCCACCAAAATGGCGCCTAGACCGAATACAAATCCTATGATACTTAGCAAATCCATTTTTTATTCCTGAAGTCAGGCTCGCTGCGCCAGATTCAATCCGATGTCATCGATGGCCAGCACGCTATCGGCGACACCCGCTTCCACCACGGCGGCCGGCATGCCGTAAACCACACTGGTTTGTTCATTTTGGGCCCACACGGTGGCGCCGCCCGCTTTCAATGCTTTGCAGCCCTCACATCCATCGGCTCCCATACCGGTGAGAATAATCGCCAGTGTTTTCAACGGCTCGATTTTTACAGCCGAGCGGAACGTAATATCGACGCAAGGTTTATAATTTTGCCCGGCTTGGGCTT
>JASFLF010000287.1:0-5299 GCA_050118235.1 Gammaproteobacteria bacterium
TATATGAAACACTACACTAGTGTACTGTATCGAATGATACACGCGGAAGCTTAGTCTCAGTTTAATAACCATTTAGACTTAATATCTGAAATTGTGATATCAAACCCGGAACTAAGCATTAACCTTAATTAGCGACAAATACCGTACAAACTCGGAACTTGTGTGACAGCTGTGAGATTTTGACGCTTTAGTTCGCTACTAATCTATAACTTTGACTTCACACACCACCACGAACTCTTGATCGGCGGATTTAACTTCTTCAGATACAACTTCGGTGTTAATTTCCTGGCGATTGAGTTTGCTTTTGGCTTTTTCTATGGCTTTTTCCAGGCATCGCGCCTTGGCTTCTTTAATCGTGGTATTCTCATCCGCTGAATACAAAGCGGCATAAATATTTTCTGCGGCTTTTGTATCTTCTTCTTTATCCATTTTTTCTTTCACAGACTGATAAAGATCTTTGCCGGCGTCCACCGCATCCGACACCATATGCTCGGGCATTTTGACCGTCACGCAACCAACCATAACTGCGGTGAGCAATATCATTGCTGTATTTCTCATTATTATATTCATTACGTACTCCGTTGAACCTATGTAAAAAAACATCTTATTTAGCACACAAATCAAAGTCGTGGTAGCACTAAATCCTATCGATGGCCAAGCTAGTGTAGTGTTTCATATAAACCGCACATTTAGACGAGATAGACTTGAGGTGGGTCTTACAGATTCTATCTGGCCCTACGCGAAGCCACTCAAAGCACGATTGCCACGTCGCCTAAAGCGCCTACTGTTGGTGCAGACCTTGGAAAGGTAGCCGACATTCCCTGCGCTCTGCGCCTCGCACTCGCGCTTTGAGCGGCTTTCTAAATGCACGTTTTATATGTAACACTACACTAGTTTTTAACCACCTGATTTTGATGTAATTCACCCAGTTCAAAATCAGATGTATTATACGCACTATACTCACACCGACGCCGACCACAATAATACCCTCAATCCATATTGCCACAATAATAGGCAATCGCCTCGACGGTCTGCGCGGGCGGTGTTGTGGCATTTATTCCCAAAGCACCGGCCGCCGCGGCTTCGGGCAAACCTTCGATCACATCTTTATAAGTTGAGCGACGGGATTTCAGAACCAGCAAACTATTTGCCCCCAGTTTGCCGGCAACCTTACGCAATTTGTTCAGCATTCTCTCCTCTGGCTGTTCACCTTTGGCTGTCAATAACGCCACTTTTCGGCAACTTAAGACGGCATCTTCGTCACTCAACGTACGCACTTTTTCGGGCGATACCGGCATATTAGCGTACTCCTCGGTAAATACTTGCCGTTCGATGGAAGCGCACGCCGACACTCCCATAATCAGCAAAAGACGCACCAAAACAGGTATAAGCGGACGCCTTGGGTTGTGCTGAGATTCGTTCACTATATCTTTCCTTTGCCAATTATTTATGGGCCGATAAATTAGAATTGATAGAGAACAATTGTAAGCTTTTAATTTTACATTGTTTTTATGAGTCACACCTTAATGCAACAATCTCAGAGCTACCCTTAAATAGGGCTAACTCCCACTGGCACATATTTAGCATTGTTTTTGTCAGACCACAATCCACCCTATTCCAAAGGATTCGAAATGCTGAATTTGTTTAAAAAGTTGTTAAAAAATTCTACCTTTCTGATGTTTATGAATATTGTTATTGCTGAAACCGTCATTACAGCGACATTTGTCTATTTCAACCAAGTGCCGTCTGAAGGGATTCTAAGTACCAATTTGGTGGAAGTAATTAAGATCTTTGAAGGATAGCTACTGAACGCCTTGCGGATAAGACACCCTCAAAACAGCACTATGCTCTCGCTGATGTTTTGGCCTTTTTTCGCTCTCTCGCGCGCGGGTAACACATCCATACTGGGCCATAGTCCGGTTGTTAGCGCCTCTGCATAGCCGTTATCCAAGCCTGCGGCGAGCATGTGCTGTTGCGCGACTATAGCATCGTAGTCCAACCGGTGATGTTCAATGCGGAGTTGGCCTGCATCTGGTCGCCACAGTGAATACCACCCCTGCCGCGTACCGTCGTTTGCCGGCATGCCGATCACGCCCGGATTGTGCCAGAGCTTATCTTCCATTATCTGCGTAAACGGCAAACCGCAGTGTCCCGCAACCACCCCATCCACTTGAGCGAGTTCGACTTGCTCCAGTTTTACCTGTTGGTCTGTAGAAGCAAATATAAACTGGTTAATTTGCTCCACCCCACCGTGGACAACCATAAAAGATCTGTTTAGATAGCGAAACCGTATAACCCGCGGCAGGGTCCGCATCCAGTCCTTATGATGCTGCTGAACGGTTTTGCTGGCATAACGGTACCAGCTATCGGCAAGTAAATCGCAGGCACTGCCACTCTCAAACCCACAGCCACAATCCGCCGCGTCCCAGGCCAGCGATTCTTCACAGTTCCCCATCAATACAGTGACGCCCCAGTTCCGCAAGCATTCCAGAGTTTCGTTGGGTTGCGCGCAATAAGCCACGCTATCCCCGGTACAGATTATATTCTCGGGTTCTATCAGTAGGTGTTCAGCGCGTTGTTGCATGGCTTGAGTTGCCTGCACATTGCTGTAAGAACCACCGAACAACAGCAACGGCCCATGTAAGGCGCCCAGGTCAAGCTGCGTCACGCGGCCGCCTCGGCTATGGATTTAGACTTTTGCTTACCCAGGGAACCCACCCAAAACGCCAACACACCGCCCACCAAAACTGAAGCCGAAATCAGTAGCAGCTTGCTGTATTTATGTTCCAACCCAAACACGGCATTGAACCAGGTCGTGTACCCGGAAGACTCGGTAAAATAGAGCACCGCGCCGGTCACGGCTAGTAAAAACGAAACCATATAACTCCAAAGCGGTATGGATCTACTATTGCCCCACACATTGAAAAAAATCACCGGCGCCAAATACATCGAAGCGGTTCCGGACACGGCCACCGCGGAGAATAAATCCTGGTTGCCATAAAATACCATCAACAATCCCAGCAGCATAAATATCACCATAACCAACCGGCCGTTGTATAAGGTCGGGCTTAATACCCTCATATCCACGGCGATCAGCTTGGCGGAGCTCGACAAGGTGGAATCCAGCGTCGACATGGCCGAGATGATCAACGCCACGCTGAATAACAGCATGGGCACGTCACCCAACAGCCGCGTCAACACGGCGTTCATGGACTCCTGTGCCATGGCGTGCGCACCCGCGAACACCCCTAGGCTGCCAAACAAGATAATACATAGTGCGCTCAACCAGGCCGCATGATGGAAACTGCGCCAGGTGGTTTTTCGGTCGGCAATAAATCCCCGGTCCATCATCACCGGATCGTGCATGGGATAACTCCACACTTGCAACAACGCCACCATAATCAAAATCGGGCCGGGATCGCCCATGTCGAAAGCCTTAAAGCCCAAATCCGTCATATTGAGCTCGGGATTGAACATCACAAAGATCAACAACACCACCAACGTAATGAGAAACAACACCATTTGGAAAAAATCCGTGCGTAACGACGCGTGCAATCCGCCAATGGCCGAATACAACAATGCCACGAATGCGAAAGCGAGGATGGCCCAAACGTACGCGGCCGATCCGGCGGCACCGAACAAAATGCCTATGACCAGCAAATTGGCAAACACCTCGCTGATCAAACGAATGCCAATGACCAGATTATACGTTTGACTTCCCACGCTGCCGAAACGCTCATAGAGAAACGCCTGGATGCTGTCGCAGTTGTGCTTGAAGCGGATATGATCGACGATACGCGCGCCGGTTAGAAACGACAGATAATACGCCGCGTACGCCAACGTCCCCCAGATGCCATAATAAAAGCCCAATATGGCGGCATTCATCAAAGATCGGGCGAAAATCCACGTGGTCACTTGGGAAAAAACCAATGTCACCAAACCGGGCAGTCGGCCATCGTTGCCATGGCCTTGAAAAAAAGATTTGTCCGACTTCGCCATCGGCGACAACACGACACACGCGACCGAAAACAGCCCTAAAATGACCGGCAACCTATAATCCATACATAACCTCATCGAAAACAGATGACTAATGTGGTGCGGAGATCGCACCGGTATGTTTTTAGTCTCTTATCATATTGAATTGTTACATAGAAACACGCAATCGCGCATAAGTGCGCATAGCAGCACTCATTGGCAATTAACCCGTCCATGTGATCAATATTAAATCAAATCTTACTATTTAACAGATTTTGCAGGATGCAACTTGTTGAAAACCATTTTCGCAGTATAATCCTCGAACGAGGAATCGGTAGTTAAACCAGCTGTCCCTTTAAAAATGCAAGACCAGACACGCGAGATAAAGGAGAATCTCTATGCCAGACGTCTCTTTGGTCATTACTACACTCACGGTCGCAGCCGCTTTATCTCTCGTCGTTGAGCGGGTATTGGAAGTCTTAAAACATTTTCGCGACGAAGACAATGCGAAAATTGAAAAAGATCAAGTTACCAAATCCGCCAAGTTTTCCGTCAACGAAGCAAAAGAATTAATAGGGAAATTAAAATCCGCCCTGGACGCCTACAAAGAGGCGAAAAAGCTCGATGCGTTGCGCGATGTCAAACCGCAAACAACCCCGGCGCTGTCACAGCCATCCGCTATCAATCAGATGGCAAGCGGTAACGAGGAGCGCGAAGACACGGAGTTTGAATGCCACGACAATGTCACGATTATCCCCTCCAGCATAAAACCCCTTGGCGAAGCACAAACGGCGCTGGTACTCGCCTTGTTCGCCGCCGGCTTAGGTATCATTTTAGCGGAAATATTCAACCTTAAGCTGATCTCGCTGTTTCTTAATACCTCGGTGCCCCATTGGGCCGACATCATGTTAACCGGCATCGTGATCGGCGGTGGCAGCCAACCCATCCATGTTTTGCTGCGGTTTCTGACCTCTCGTAGAATCACCGCCATTGAACAACCGCAAACCACGCAACCAGAGGAAGAACAAACCACACCAGAGACCATGCCCCCTCCCGCCCAAACTGCAGTGACGCCAAAAGACGACAGCTATTGGCGACCCATTACGTATAACGGCGGAGTCAAACCGGAGTCGCTGGAACAATACCATCTACGCTCGCAAGAGCCGGACTTAATCGTCTATCATCACACCGCCATGTCCAGCAGTGTCCCCTTTCAAGGCATTGTGGATGAGTTTCTGGTCAATAAAGGCTGGCTAACGGGTTACCACTGCGTGATTATGCCGGACGGCGCGATTAAGCCTTTTTGCCGTTGGGACCGCTACGG
>JASFLF010000288.1:0-5299 GCA_050118235.1 Gammaproteobacteria bacterium
ACTTTTAAATAAAGCACGATAGGCAGCCCTTTGCTCTTCTTTGTTCTTACCCAACGCTTTATAAAGTTGATGAGGCGTAACCAAGTCATCATCTTTGCCAACCGCATTACAGCGGTAGCTGGACCATGGATACTGTGATGGGTGTTCGACTAGATTCGCCCTCAGCGGATTGAGCTCTATGTTACGGTAACAAGTGAGCAAATAATTTTCAGTATCCAGCAATGTTGCCTTATAGCGCCCCTCCCATAAAGTTCCTGTTCGCCCATAATTATAGTTGTAATATTGGACATAATATCGCCCAAGAGACTGCATGACCTTTCCAAGGCTATTTTCAGCATGTGGCGACAGTAGCATATGTACGTGATTTGTCATTAATACATAGGCAAGCACTTCCACATTCTGTTTTTTGCACGCCTCCGTTAATTTTTCTAAGTAAAAACGATAATCATCATCAGCGTTGAAAATAACCTGACGATTGTTACCACGTTGAATTACATGCTGAGGTTGTCCAGGCAATATATAGCGAGGAAGACGTGACATTTAAACACTCCTTGTCGATAGCCGTTTTAAGTCAAAGGCTAGAATAACATATCAACAATACCCAATCGACACTGACCCCGCTGATCCTAATTTGATATGGCTTTATTTGTCCGGATAGTAAACTAAATTAACACGGCCATGGAATACATACATAGCGCATATATATTAGGGCAGCCGTCCCATAATAAGCCGTTTAGCTTCTCGTTCGAGAACATACAATTCAAGTTGCGGTATCCATGCTGTAGATGTATACAAAAAGGGAAAATCCCCCTTTTCAAAGCCATATAAATTGTAGTTTGCTTTTTCCAATTGGGATTTCCAATGAATTGCCCTTTTTAACCATCGTCGCGCGCTCTCGTTGTCCTTCAGTTGTTGATAACTCATTGCTAAAAAAAAGCCATGCCAGGCCGGCGTAAGGTCTCGGTTTGAATTTATAAAACCCTTAAATGAATCCCGGGCTTTTTCGTAATCTCCAGCCCTATATAACGCGGCACCCAACAATGGGTTTTTATAACGTCCTTTAAACTGTTCCATGACCAAATCCAGGAGTTGACTTTCATCAACCGATGATTTGGGGGTTAGCAATAATACCCGAGTGGAAGCGCTGCGGATTGCTATGCCGTATCCGGTTAAACTAGCGCGCGGCTTTAGTTTTTCCGCAATTTGACTAAAACCATCTAAATCTTCCACCGCCAAGCGTAGTAACGCATGATTGATCAGGATATCGGCTTGATCCACTCCGCGTTGCACTACGTTGGCGTAATCATTCGCCGCCTCGCTAAATTTTTGTTGCGTAATAAACAGGTTGGCCCGTTCGATTAACGGCCGCCAATCCTCAACGCCCATTTCTATGGCTTGGGAATAATCCTCTATGGCTTTATCTATTTGCTGACGCTTAGTATATGCATACGCCCGCCGTAAATATATTTCTCTATCAGTCCGCTTAAACTCGATAACGCGGTCAAGGTGGAAAGCCGCGGGAAACCAATCTCCGCGCGCTTCATAGCGCGCGGCTTCGCGCCGATGCCAAATACTTGCTTCCTTAGTACTAATACGCTGCAAGGAACTTGATACATTTTGCCATCGGCGTTCAAATTCCGCACTAGTAAGAGGCACCAGACTACCTGATGCATCCAGTCGCCGAACGGCCAACACTTGCGCCAGCTCAAGTAAATAGTCGATCGCGCGTTCGTCGGGTGCGAGGTCCCACACCCACTGTGTGCCATTGCGAAAAGTAATTAACTGGCGGCTGTCGGGACTGAACTTAACATCGATTCCAGTTTCACTATGGTTCAGCCGTGGCGTTATGGCGTGACCGGTGCTTGCATCCCATACTTGAGCGTATGTATCCGGTCCGGCGGTAGCAACCCAGCGGCCATCTGCGCTGAATCGAGCCTTGATAGTGGAGTTTTTCTGGCATTTTTCAGTCGGCCGGCGTTCTGGAAACAGCGGCGGCACCACCGGCTTAGCCGTGTTTACATCCCAAACACGTACCGTTGGATCTGTGCTAATAATTAATACCTTCCGGTTATCCGGATTGAATCTAACCGCAGTGACCTCGCACTGGTGACGAATCGCTTCCGAAAGCGCTTTTCCCGTCGCCGTCTCGAAAAATCTGACAGAGTTAGAATCGTAACCACCAGCAATCGCAAATCGCTTAGCATCATCACTAAAGAATATTCGTTCTATTCCACCCTCTGGCGCCGGCAACGATAAAATGGCCTCCCCGGTTTGTGCGTTCCAGATTTTTACACCGCCGTGGTCTTCTATCTCAAATCCTTCTATAAAGCGCTTACCGGATACGGTAGCCACAAGAGAACCATCGGGACTAAAAATAACAGAACTAACCTCTGGATCGGTGCTTAAAACAATGGAATCGCGCGTATCCAAATTCCAAAGGCACGTTTCACCCATTTTCACATAGCCGGTGCGCGAGCTTTCATCCTCGACGTGCCACCGGCTAAAAGTAATCACTCGGCTCCCATCGGGACTAAGTTTTTTATTGTAAACGGTGTGCTCATGGTCTAACACAGCGACCTCAGTTTCACCGTTAGCTTTGTCGATCACCCGCACAGCTTCAAGGTCACCTTTCAAAATACGACCACGGGAAGGACTATTATCACGATCGCTGCCTTTTGTTGAGTTTATGGTTATAAGTCCCTGGATGGCTAAATCCCATAAACGAACCGTTCCATCCCAACCGGTGGTGATCAGGCGGCGGCCATCCGGTGCAAAGGTGACAAAATATTCCGCTCCGGGGGTTGTACCGATAATGCCGCCAGTTTCTCCCAAATACACACTGTGGCTATGAGGCAGCGGTGGCTCCATGATTGTGCCAGTTTCAACATCCCAAACACGTGCCATGCCATCTGTGCCGGATGTCACAAAGCGGCGTCCATCCGGGCTGAAAGCCGCGTGCCGTATCTCCCCACCGTGCTTCATGCTGTGTTGAAACGTGAGCTGTTGCGTTTCACTGTCTAAGTCCGCAATGTACACCCGGGCGGTTCCATCGCCGCTTGCCGTCACCATGTATTTTCCGTCGGGGCTAAATGAAGCATGGTATACAGGCCCAGCGTGCAGAATAGGATCACTGACAGACTTGCCCGAAGTAACATCCCATAACATCACCGTTCCGTTTTCGCTAGCACTTACAACGTACCTGCCGTCAGCACTGAAATCCGCAAAATAAACCCAACGCCCTCCCTGGTGCATTAGTGGCGTAATGGGATCTCCGGTTTTGGCATCCCATACTTTTACCGCACCTCTGTCGTTCATCTCATCTGAAACACTGCCTATCGTCGTAAGTATGCGTTTCCCATCGCGACTAAAAGCCAAGTGCCAAAAAGTATTGTAATCGCTTGTATCGTAAATCTCAGGTGAAACGGGTTCGCCGGTAGTGGAATCCCACACCCGCACCGAACCGGCTGATAATGTGGCGATTTGACGACCGTTAGGACTGAATACCACCCGGCGCACGGTAGAATTGTGTTCCAATACTGGCCCACTTGGTTTGCCGGTTTTAATGTCCCAAAATCGAGCGGTTCTATCACCACTGGCTGTCACTACTTGCCGACCATCGGCGCTAAACGCAGCCGAATAAACGGGTGCCTCATGTAATAATACCGGGGAAAGTGGTTTACCGTTTACCGCGTTCCAAACGCGCACTTCGCCTTCTTCAGCGGGCAACCTCATATTTCGTTCTTGGTAAGCACGCCCTGATGCGGTCACCACCGCTAGTCCATCCGGGCTAAACGCCGCATAGTTTACCGACGATTTATGAGACCAAATATGAGACAACTGGGGAATTTGGCGAAAAAACGCACCGACCCGTTTACGGTGAAGTTCTACACGTTGTGGATTATCATGATCACGTTTTAAAACTTCAGACAGCCATACCAGCGCGCCTAATTGGTCATTGTTCTCATACAAATCCAATGCGTTGACCACTTGTAGTCGGCTCGCAAACTCTTTAGCCGTATCGCGCTCATCCACCGCGACTTCGCGTTGCCATTCGGCTGCTATGCCCAATCCCAATATGACCATAAATGCAGCCGTCGCAATCATCTTGGTGCGGCGGTGTTCGCGTACGTCTTCGCCGTCCAATTGGTCTTTATCTTTGCCATGCAGTGGAGCAGCAATATCCAAAATAGTGGAACGAAACTGTGAATGACGCAAGGATAAAGTATCATCGGATTTTGCTTGCCGTAGATCGACAAACAGCGGCTCGTTTTCCAATTGACTCTCAAGGTATGGACCAAGTGCGTTCGTCTGCTGCCAATCGTAATCTTTTGTTTCCTTGTTCCAAACCAACTTCCCATCGGTAAGCAGTATAAGCATGGAATCCGCGGCCCGGTTGCTTAACCACCACATGACTTCTCGCTCCACCCAGGGGGATCGCGCCGCTTCCGGTGAAGCCAATAAGAGGAAATACTCTGAATCTATCAACGCCGATTCGATAGAAGGCCACAACGCCGGGGTAGCCGAAAGACTAGTCTTATCGCGGAACACGCGAATAGCACGTAGTTTGTACCAAGGCCTGGCGAAATGATGAAGCGCCGATTGCACCGCCGGTGCAAGTTTTCCATCGGCGGCATGACTATATGACATGAAGGCTTTATATTTCACCCCAGCAACTCCTGTTAACACACTTTCTTTTTGCTTACTCCACGAAACATTGGGAAATTAAAAGGGGTATAGTAACCGCTATATATTTAGCTCCGTTACTAATCATAAAAAACGTATTAACAATATTTGGACCCCAGTATCAGTGGCAATCAACAAACGTCTCAACAAATCATTCATTGTTGAACCATTCTCATATTTTTAATTAGTTTTTTTGGGGTATTAAAAATAGTGGAAATATAAATCTCCCACATTGACTGGGATCATTAAAGAAGGAATCAACCAGAAAAGGTTTAAGTTTTTAGCAAAAAAAAGCACTAACTACTATCCCGAATCCGTTACTTAAAACCCGTTTTAAAATAACCAAGGCATTTTTATGCGAAACCCTTGAAGTCGATACTAAATTTTCGCGAACCTAAAGCTACGTAGTCCAAATAAACTGCAACTGGTTGGCGATGTGCCGAAAAAAGTGCTCAGCTATCCTCGGCAGCCCCGATTTGATTTAAAAAATGGTGATGATGACCACAAAAACAGCGCAAAAACAGGGACAGCCAACAAATCCAACAACAAACAAAACACCCAAACCATTAAAATACTGGTTAATTACTAGCCAAACATTTATCGAACAGTTTGAGAG
>JASFLF010000289.1:0-5294 GCA_050118235.1 Gammaproteobacteria bacterium
TCACGCGTTTCTTATTGCATTTGAAATGGCTGTAATACACCGGATCAAAACGCAGCAGCGTGGGCAGTAAGCGCCAGTCCGCTTCGGTTATGACATCCCCCGCCAAATATCGTTGCCGGCTTAAGCTTTGCTCCAGATTATCCATAGTGGCGAATAGCCTGTCATACGCGCGTTCATAGGCGGTTTGCGTATTGGCGAAGCCACAGCGGTATACACCGTTATTGAAGTTGTCGTAAACCTCCTGATTCACCGCATCGATTTCGCCACGCAACGCCACTGGGTAATAGTCCGTTTTCACATCGGTAAAAGCGTCAAACGCGCGGTTCAACATGCGTATGATTTCCGAGGACTCATTGTTCACAATAGTGCACTGCTTTTTATCCCACAATACTGGCACGGTTACAATGCCGGAATACTTGGGATTGGCCAAGGTATACACTTCGTGCATATAATGAAAACCGTTAATATCATCGACGGTAGCACCGGGGTAGCTGGCGTCGAACTTCCAACTTTCCGGGCCCATGTCGGGATGCACCACCGACACCGAAATCACCTCTTGCAGTTTTTTCAACGCCCGGAACAGTAGCGTGCGGTGCGCCCAAGGACAGGCATACGACACGTACAAATGGTAGCGGTCTTTTTCCGCCGCAAACCCACCCTGTCCGCTGGGGCCGGGTGCGCCATCGGGCGTCACCCAATTGCGAAATACCGAATCCAGACGCACAAAATCGCCGTCTTTTCGCTCCGTCTCCAGCCAATCACCTTCCATCTTGCCGTCTTTCAGCAAACTCATTGCACTCTCCTGGGGAAGTCGTATGTTCGAACCACTGTCGCAGATACAGTAATTATGGATGCGGCCCCTAAATTTAAAAGCAAAAATTTTCGGCCAACACGTTCAAAATATTCGAAAGCGCGCGGGAATGACCGCAAAAAGCCGAAGCGCTGAACAGGAAGCATTTTGGATGAGGAAGGGAATCGATGATGTCGGCGGAGCGGCCGTTTTGAGGGAAAGCTTTAAAACTCGCTGAACAACTATAATGCTTCCAGCTCTTTTTTAAGGATTTGTTAAATCATAACCAACGATTGGGGCCAACCGGAATTACGAAGGGTGTAGGTAATTGTAGAAGGCAATAATGCTCTATTTGCCTACCTACATCTTCATAGAGATCTGTTGCGAATCCCACCTATGTACGCAACTATACGTTTTGCGGGCTATTCCATAGATACTGATGGCTGCGGCGGTCTATACCCGATCGCCGCGGCGGATTATCCAATTCAAAACGAATGCCTTCTCTTCGATCGGAATGTTGGCGTCGTTGCATTTTGCGCCTTTCGGGGCCACGGTAATCGGTTTCAAATTGAGGCTTGTTATTGTAATCGTCATAATTTTCCATAATCATGCCCTGGCATATTTTTGTGAGACCTTTTAATACACCATAGAATAATGCCAATGTCTGTAAACTATTACCGGTTTTCGATGTGAAATATTCCCTTTATTCGCCTTGCCGGTACACTTTCTATACACCAGCTATACTTCCCCACTGCTAACGCTTTGTCTTTACGCAGATCACCCTGCGACGTTGATAACCACTCCTCTTACGCCTTAAAATCAGGGCTTCTCGATTTTAAATTTCAGGCATCACTAAATTCATGTCTATAAAAACCAAAAAACGGAAAAAAACCACCCGCAAGAAACAAAACAAGCTAAACGTGCAAGGCTGGCGCACCAGCGATGAGCAGGAGATAGAACGCCGTCGCCAGCGCGGCGCCGCGGAATCCTTCCGCATCGAAACACTGGCGAAAATATCACCGTTTTTAGGCGACTTCCGGGTGCTCTCGGGCAATGGCGGTGGCTATACCGTGGAAGTGCGCTCGCTATCGCAACCACTCAATACCTGTGATTGTCCCGACCACGCCGTGAACCGCCTGGGCACGTGCAAACACGTGGAGGCGGTGTTGCACAAATTGGCGAAGGGCAAAAAACGTGCTTTTCAACAAGCCGCGGCGCACGGCAGCCCATTGGTGGAAATATTTCACGACCGCCGCGACGACCAGATCCGGATACTTTGGCCTCAGCGTAGCCGTCCCCGTTCCAAAATCCGCACAACGCTGGAACCGTTTTTCGCCGCCGACAACTCTTTAATGACGGACGCACCCACCGCATTGCCAGCCCTGCGCCGCCGGCTGGCCAATGTGCCCAAGGCCTTGCGCGATACAGTAAGAATATCGCGGCAAATCGATCCTTGGTTGGACCGTCTTACGATACAGGCAAACCGGCGCAAGACGCGGGCCGACTTTGAGCAAGACGTTGCCCGCGGCAAACGCACTATGGATGTGGTCAAGGTGCCGCTGTATCGCTATCAACAGCAAGGCATGTTGCATCTGGCCTTCACCGAGCGCGCCTTGCTTGCCGATGAAATGGGTCTAGGCAAGACCGTGCAAGCCATTGCCGCGTGCGAATTGCTGCGCCGATCGCGCGGCGTGGAAAAAGTGTTGGTCATCTGCCCCGCCTCGCTGAAAGCGGAATGGGAAGAGCAAATCGCCAAATTTACCGCGCTGCCGTCGTTGATCATCCAGGGCAGCCGCGCCAACCGCCTCAAGCAGTATCGCCAGCCTGCGTTTTTCCTACTGGCCAATTACGAGCAAATACTGGGCGATGCGCAAGACATCCAGCAAATAGTAGCGCCGGATATCGTGATTCTCGACGAAGCGCAGCGAATTAAAAACTGGCAAACCAAAACCGCCAACGCCGTAAAGCGGTTGCAAAGTCGTTATGCTTTCGTACTCACCGGTACGCCATTGGAAAATCGCATCGACGAGATTTATTCCATCGTACAGTTTCTCGATCCGCATGTGTTCGGGCCACTGTTTCGTTTCAACCGCGATTTTTACCAACTGGACGAAAACGGCCATCCCACCGGTTACAAAAACCTCGATGAGCTGCATCGCCGCCTGCGTCCCGTTATGTTGCGACGGCGCAAACATGAAGTGGAGGGAGAGTTGCCGGGGCGCACCGTCAACAACTATTTTGTATCCATGACCGATGAACAAGCGTTGCGCTATGAAGAATATAACCTGCGGGTCGCCAGGCTAGTCGCTCAAATGGGCCGCCGACCATTGCGCAAGGAAGAATGGGAAATGTTGCAGCAATGGCTTGCATGCATGCGTATGCTGTGCGACACACCATATATCTTGGATCCACAATGCGACGATTCCCCCAAGCTGGAGGAATTGGAAAAGATCCTGGGCGAATTGCTGGAAGAAGGCGATCACAAAGTCATCATCTTTTCAGAATGGACCCGCATGCTGGAATTGGTCGCCGGCTTGGCCGATACGATGAAGACCGGTTACGCCCTGCACACCGGTGCAATCTCTCAACCCAAACGCCGCCAGGAGATTCGCCGCTTCAAGGACGATCCCAGCTGCCGCTTGTTCCTCTCCAGCGATGCCGGTAGTACCGGGCTCAATCTGCAAAACGCCGATGTAGTCATCAATATCGACTTGCCGTGGAATCCGGCCAAACTGGAACAGCGCATTGCCCGCGCCTGGCGTAAACATCAAACCCGTGCCGTGCAAGTCATCAACCTGGTGTGTGAACATTCCATCGAACACCGCATTTTGCATTTACTGGCTCAAAAACAAGAACTCGCCAACGAAGTGGTGGACGGACTGGGCCAGCAAACCTTCATGGCCATGCCCTCGGGCCGGGCGGCGTTTATGGAGCGCGTGCAATTGCTCATGGGTCATGAAACCGTTGAGGCCAAACCGGAATCGCGCGCAGTCAAAGCCGGCACCGATCCCTTGCAACGGCTGCGCGAAGACACCGTTTCGCAGTGGAATGAACGACTCGATCTACTGCAAGTACATGAAAAAGACTCTAAAAAGACGGTACTTGCCGTGGTGGACAAGCAAGACTCATCGCTGCAAGCCGCATTGCAGAACAGCGTCAACGAAAACCTGCCGGGTGAACAACTGGAAATACTCGACCGCACCACTTACGACACTATCCAACGCTTAATCAAGGCCGGTGTGTTGAGCTTGAACCAGGAAGGTTGCACACTGCACCAATCACCCACAGTGGAAATCTCCCGCCGACAAGCGCGCGAAAACGAACACAACCAACGACTGAACAAAGCCCGCGCCCGCTTTGCCCAAGCAGAGCGCAAACACGATATGGCGCAAGTGCTGGCCAAAGGCGGATTTATCGTCGAGGCCATGCCCGCCCTGGGCGAAGCCGTGGAAGGTGCGATAGAGTCGCTGGCGAAACTTTATGGTCATGACTTTGACCATGACCACGATCATGACCAAGAGCAAGCGCCGCTGAGCATTGCGTTTATCGAGTCGCGGCTAGTGGAAGCCGCCAAAGCGCCTCCCAATACTGTTACTTTAGTGGCACAACTTCGGGAATCCGATCACCGGCTTGAAGAGCAGCAAGCCCACGACTTACTCAACGGCGGCGGCGCACTGTTGCAACACGTCAGCGAGACAATCAACAAAGCGACACTTCAATGACCGTAGGGCCACCCGCGAAAATCGCGACACTGGTGGTGGATGAATCCATCTCCCGAGCGCAACTTAGCGCCTGTAAAAAGTGGCTGAAAAAACATGGCTGCGCATATGAGCAACTCTTATTCATCGCCGAGCGGCATCCCGGCATGCCGGACCACCGCATCATCAAAACCCTGCTGACCAATGAAATCGTTGCCTCCCGCTTGGTGGACATGCGCGAGCGTTTTTCGCCGGAACCGGATCGTGAAATCGAAATCCCGGCGCCGGTATCTGCACCGCTAATCAACCCCAACACCGACCGCGGCGCGCTGCTGTTAGCGGCAAAATGGTTTGTAGATAGAGCAAAAAAATTAGAGTCCGTAAAACAAATCGCCCTTGTCGGCTCGATATGCACCAACAAGAAAAATCCCAAAGACATCGATATCTTACTCACTATCGCAACTGACTCGGACATCGCGCCCCTCTCTAAGTTAAAACGGCAAATGCAAGGGCGCACCCAACGAGGCTTGCTAGGCGCGGACGTGTTCCTGGTTGAAGAGGGGCAGTATATAGGACGTCCGTGCCGGTTTCGCGACCCCCATCCCAGAGTGGCCTGTGCCCACGACGGCCTAAGGTGCAACTTAGACAGAGCGTTTCTGTGCGATACCTCAGCGGCATTTAAGTTAAAAAATGAGTTGCTGACTTCACCGCCCATCATTCTTTATCCCGAGTTCCAGGCAAAAATTTCAGTGCCGGCGGATGTTCTAGCGGGCTTTGACCTCAGCGATGATTAAGTGGTGCAGCGG
>JASFLF010000290.1:0-5291 GCA_050118235.1 Gammaproteobacteria bacterium
TGTGTAGACACTGTCGAACTCGTCTTGCAGTTTTAAAATTTGGTTTTCCACTTCTTTGACTAACTGGTCCTGCTGGAGAATGGATAGATTGCCGCGTGCATGCACTATGGCCATGATGAAGTCCGATTCCACTTCAGGGAAAAACTCCAGACCCTTGCCGTATTGGGCGTAGGCGTACCAGGCGCCGACTAGCGCCACCACGGTCAAAGTCAGGATTTGTGCGGGGTGTTGCAGGGCGGATTTGAGCAGTTTCAAATACCAGCCGCCCGCGCCTTTGATCCGATTAAGATCGCCGCTTTCGGCGGCCGCCAGTTGTAGCTGCTGAGATTGGTTGTTGGCGCCCAGCTTGCCGAAATAGCTGCCCAGAGTGGGTAAAAACACCAGTGCCATTAATAGCGAAGCCGACAAAGTGAACAACACGGTGATAGGGAAATATTTCATGAACTCACCTACGACACCGGGCCAGAACAATAACGGTAAAAACGCGCACAAGGTGGTGGCGGTGGATGTGATGATGGGTAAGGCCATGCGTTTGGAAGCGCTGATATAGGCCTGGCGCCGGTCCTGGCCTTCGGCCATTTTGCGATCGGCGTATTCGGTGACGATAATGGCCGCATCCACCAGCATACCCACGGAAAAGATCAGCGCGAATAACACCACCATATTGACCGTGAAGCCCATTAGATTAATCGCTAAGATGGCGGTGAGAAACGATCCGGGGATGGCGATGCCCACTAACGTGGCCGAACGCAGTCCCAGCACGCCGATGAGTACGATCATCACCAGTACCACGGCGCTGACCACGTGGTTTTCCAGGTCGTGCAGCATCATGCGGATGAATTCCGAGTTATCCTGGGTGTAGGTGATGTGCAAGGTGTCGGGCCAGAATTCCCGTTCTTCTTCGATTAACGCCCTGACCTTTTCAATAGTGTGGATGATGTTTTCCCCGGTGCGTTTGGTGATTTCCAACGCCACGGCCGGCAGGCCGTTGACACGGGCAAACCCTTCGGGGTCTTTAAACGTGCGTTTCACTGTGGCGATGTCGCGGAAACGGATCACGGCGTCGCCTTCGGCGCGAATGGGCAGGTTAAACACATCAGCCGCGGTTTCGAACAAGCCCGGTACTTTGACCGCAAACCGGCCTTCGCCGGTGTCGATGTTGCCGGCGGCCACCAGGCGGTTGGAGCGGCTTAAAAACGCAGCGATTTGCGCGCCGTTCAGTCCATAGCTTTCCACCAGCAAGGGATCGGCGATGACTTCCACCACTTCTTCGCGGTCGCCGGAGATGGTGGCGTCCAAGACGCTGGGAACGGTTTCGATTTTATCGCGCAACTGGCGCGCAATGCGCACTAAAGTGCGTTCCGGCACATCGCCGGACAATGTGACCACCAATACGGGGAATATGCTGGTGTTGATTTCGGTGACCAGAGGCTCTTCGGCTTCCATCGGCAGTTCCGGTTTGACCCGGTCCACCGCTTCGCGCACGTTTTGCACGGCCTGGTCCGCATCGAATCCGGCGGCGAATTCAAGTACCACGTTGCTGCCACCTTCAAAAGCGGTGGCGGTCATTTCCTTTACGCCCTCAATACCGCGCAATTCTTCTTCGAAAGGGCGCACCATAAGCCGCTCGGCGTCTTCGGGGGAAATGCCCTCTAAAAAGGTGGAGACGAAAATAAACGGAATGTCGACATCCGGTTCTGCTTCTTTGGGGATGGTGATATAAGAAATGGTGCCGCTGATGAACAACAATATGAGCACCGCGATGACCGTGCGTGAATGGGCAACCGTGGTTTCAATAAAGCGCATCGCGATAGCCTTTATTGACTGGTCTGTTGTTGGGAGGAAAGTGGCTGCGAGGAAAGTGGCTGGCCGGACGGAGGCGTGTCCATAAACACCGGTGTCACCGTTTGTTGCGGTTGCACGAATTCGTGGCCGACCACCACCAGTGTCAGCGTTTCGGGCAAACCGCCCAGCCAGATGCCGTCGCTGCTGTCTCCCAGCACCTCCACGGGGTATGCAATAATGTGATTGTTTTCGTCCACGGCTTTGACGCTGAGTTCGCCGTTGTCCAGCAAGCTCAACACCGATGATGGCAGGTTATGGGCGCGGATTTGCGCGATGGGTAAATGCAATTCCGCGGTAATGCCTTCTATGATGAGCCCATCGGGATTAGGTATCTGCATCTCGACCGGAAAGGTGCGGGTGGTTTTGCTGGCCGAGGAGCCCACATAGGTGACTTTTGCCGGAACCGTGCTGCCATCCAGTAATCTGACCTCACCGGGCTTGTCGACTTTGATTCTTCCCAGATAGCGCTCGGACACCTGGGCTATGACGCGGATGGGGTCTAAGTCCACCAGCGCAGCCACGGGATCGCCCCGGCTGACAAAATCGCCCACTTCAACAAAGCGTTGATTCACGATGCCGGTAATGGGTGCGCTGACGCTGGTGCGTTCCAATTCAAGCTCCGCCACGCGCAACGCCGCTTCGGCGGCATCCAGGGAAGCCTTGGCGCGTGCCAACTCGGTTTCCGCTTGGTAGCCGCCTTTTTTCAGCGATTGCACCGCCCGGTATTCGGTTTGACGTTCCACGCGTAAGGAGCGTGCTTCTAAAAGACGCGCTTGGCGATCTTCAATGGCGAGTTTGATTAATGGATCCCCTGCGGTTACAGTGGCGCCTTTTTCCACCAGGGTCTGTTTCACAACACCGTGGGTTTCGGCTTTTACCGTGACGGTGCGGTCCGCTTGGGTTTGTCCTTGCAAAGTCAAGCGGTTGGTCATTGCTTGCGCCGTGGATATTTGCACACGCACTTTGGGTGGCGCGGACGGTGCGGGCATGGTGTTGGTGTTATTTTGAGGCGGTGAAAACACCGATCCGGAGATCATCCATAATATCACGGCGGCAGTGATGATAAGAGTCAACATCCATGAATGAGGTATGGTCATGTGCGAGTGCGCAAATCCGCTATTGTGTAAGGTGAAGGCCAGCCCTATCGGATACAGTATGGCCAACCAGGCCGTGAATTTAATTGATTTGTCGCAATATACAACTATATTTATGTGTCGTTGTCTGAAGCTTTAGACAATAACCTCTATTCAATCACTTAGTTGCGGTGAAGGATATTCCGAATCGCAATCCTGAAAGTCACTTTATAGACATCCACTGTTGTAGCCACTATGTCAAAAATAGAAAAATTTTCGGCCAATACTTTAGGTATAGATTATATTTGTTCGGACGTACACGGGCATTTTTCGATATTGGACGACCTCTTGAACAAGGTGAATTTTGATGCCGCTAAAGACCGTTTATTCAGCTTAGGGGATTTAATTGACCGCGGAGAGGAGTCCCCCAAGGCGCTGGAATACCTGCGATATCCGTGGTTTCATGCCATCTTGGGCAATCATGAACTCATGCTGATGAGAGTTTATGAAGCCGATGATCCCCGGGTTCGCGACTGGTGGTATTACTGGGGTGGCGACTGGTCACAAATGCTAAGCGACGTCGAACTCAAAACCTATTACGATGCCTTTAAACGCCTGCCCGTTGCCATAGAGTTGTTGTTAAGAAACCAGCAGAAAGTGGGCTTGGTGCACGCCCAATTGCCCAGCCCGGTGTCCTGGAACACCGTGAGTGAGCAGTTGAGCCGCATACCGCAACTGGAATCCGATCCGGAAAACTATGCCGGTGGTAATGGAGTCGATAATCGAGCCATAGCCGAGATGCTATGGGCAAAAACCCAAGCCTTCGGCACCGCAAAAGAAAGAGCGAAAATTCAAGCCGTGCAAGACATCGATCATGTGTTCCATGGCCACAGTATCGTCTATGGTAAGCCCGATACAATAACCAACCGTACCTTCATGGATTTAGGCAGTTATGAAACCGGCGAGATCGGTTTTATTGATCCTGTGGAATTTTTACAAAGTATCGCATAGCAAGTATCGAGCGGGTTTCGGATCAAATCAGGGGCAGGGGCGATGGAGGGTAATGTGGCAAAAGTTAATAGATAGTTATTGACTCCATCTTGTGGATCCAACGGATTCTGCTGGGTGAATCGGCCTATAACCGGGTGGTAATAACGCTGGCGGCCATATAAGAGGCCGGTCTCTGTATCGTAATACAAGCCCAGAAATCGAATAGGGTTGTCTATGGTTTCCACGTGCATTTTCGCGATGGCGCCGTACACTTTGTAGCTGGCTTTCCAAACAGCCTCTCCGGTAATATCGGTAATAGCATAAGGAGTGCCTCTTTGGTCGGTGTGAAAATAGTAGACGCCTTCATGGCGTATTTGCAATAACGGTACTAACCGGCCGGGCACATGAATGTAAATAACCGGCGTGTTGTTGTGACTGTCTCTATCGTTGTGATCATTGCGGTCGTCGCGATGGTCGCGTTGCTCCAGCAACAAACAATCCCCGTCCCATATATAAATTGTTTCGCCAGCGGTGTCTTTCTTTTTAATGCGCCGGCCTAAAGGATCGTAGCTGTATTCGGTGGTTTGATTATGTTTGTGTACCCGCACTAATTGATTGGCGACATTGAAATAAAACCGCGTTTCCAGTTTGCCTTGAAACTGGCGTACCAAGTTTCCCACGTCATCGTATTCGAAGCGAAAATTTTGAAACACCCGCAGCCGGTTGCCTTGCACATAGCCTTCGGGTTCCGGGTATTGACTGTCCAGTAAATTGCCCGCCGGATCGAAGCTGAACTGCTCTTCGGTCCAGCCCTCGGCGCTTTGTAAGCGGTCCAGCGCATTGTAGTGGAATTTGACTTTACCGTTGCTGATACTCGGGTCGTCGATCTGTCGCAAGTTGCCCGTTTTGTCGTATCGGTAATTGCGATCCATGAGCGGAATATGGTCTTTAGCCGAGCGCTGGCGCAGTAACCGCCCCATGGGATCGTAGTCGAACTCGCTGCTGATATTGCCCGTAGTGCGGTGGCTTTCCTGGCCGAACTTATCATGCGTCAGCTTGCACAGTACCTTGCCGGAGTAGGAAACCCGGCTCAATAAACCGCGATCCTCATAATCGTAACGGATGGTTTTTCCGTTGGGTAGAATGGTGTGTGTTCTTTGCCCAGGCGCATTATAGCGATGTTGAATGCGCTGGTGGTTTTGCATCTCGCCGACAATTTGCCCGTAACAGTCGTAACGAAAATGCAATATTGAGTGGCCGTTGTACGCTTTGTTCAGTCGCCCCGCCGCATCGTATTCATATTGTGTTATTTCGCCGGTGGAGGTCCGTTTTTGTAACAAGCGACCCATGGGGTCGCGTTTGAACGACGTGACCCGGTGGGCA
>JASFLF010000291.1:0-5250 GCA_050118235.1 Gammaproteobacteria bacterium
CTGGATTTACTGCCACTGCCGTTGCCTCAACGGAAGAGGAGCGCATTATACGCATTTGTATTTTAGGCGCAATATCTATTTTGCATTTTGATGCAAATCAATATGGGGGAGCCAAATCTGAGCCCAACGAAGAATGTTGCAATAATGTATAAGCTCTCAAGCTGAGCCTTTTAAGATTCTTCACCAGCGCACTCGACACCGCGCCTGACGTTCAGGAAAACTCACCACCCCCAATGATCAAACGACGGTAACTTTGGCAAACCGACGTTTGCCAACTTGATAAATCGCCGTGGTGCCTTTGGTAATAGTGAGTTTTTCGTCCTCCACCCGATTGCCATCGATTTTGACAGCGCCTTGTTTAATCATACGCCGGGCGTCCGTGGTACTGCCGGTTAACAAAGCATCTTTCAACAGGTTCGCAATGGCTAGACCTTGATCACCTTCGGCTTGGAATGTGAATTCGGGAATATCCTTGGGAGTTTCACCCTGGGAAAATTGCTTGATAAACTCTTCTTTCTGCCGCTTGGCTTCTTGTGCGCTGTGGAATCGTGTGACGATTTCTTCGGCCAGGAGAAACTTTATATCCCTGGGATTGGTCCCGCTGTGGGCGTTTCGCTTAAAGGCGCTGATCTCATCGGTGGATCGAAAACTCAGCAGTTCAAAATATCGCCACATCAATTCGTCAGAAATACGCATGAGTTTGCCAAACATCTCTTTGGCCGGCTCACTAATTCCGATATAGTTACCTAACGACTTGGACATTTTTTGCACGCCGTCCAGCCCTTCCAATATGGGCATGGTGATGATTACTTGCGATTCCTGCCCATATTGCTTCTGCAACTCCCGCCCCACCAGCAGGTTAAACTTTTGGTCGGTTCCACCAAGCTCCACGTCCGCTTTCATGGCCACGGAATCGTAACCTTGAATGAGTGGATATAAGAATTCATGGACACTGATGGCTTGTCCGGAGGCATAGCGTTTTTGAAAATCATCCCGCTCCAGCATGCGCGCCACGGTGTGCTTGGCAGCCAATTGAATCATGTCGGAGGCGCTCATCTCCCCCATCCAGCTGGAATTGAACATGACCAGGGTTTTTTCCGGATCGAGAATCTTGAAAATTTGGTGTTCGTAGGTTCTAGCGTTTTCAATAACCTCATCGCGGGTTAATGGTGGCCTAGTGGCACTTTTACCGGTGGGATCGCCAATCATGCCCGTGAAATCCCCAATTAAGAACAGAATTTCATGCCCTAAATCCTGAAATTGGCGCAGTTTATTAATCAGCACCGTGTGCCCCAGATGCAAGTCCGGCGCGGTGGGATCAAAACCGGCTTTAACGCGCAACGCCTTGTTACGCTGCAATTTGGTTTTGAGTTCGGTCTCAAGCAATACCTCTTCGGCGCCGCGCTTGATAATGGTTAATGCTTCAGCAATAGATGTCATAATACCGCCTTAGATTGTTTGTTATGTGTTTTTACCAACAATAAGTGGATGCAAAACTTGCCTTGGGGCACAAAACTGCGCATCTTACCAAAAAATCCTTTGGTCGCTTTGCTCATTTTTTATCAACAATGACCCAAACTCTTTAAACCAACATCAGCAAACGTCCCAAGTATAATCGATCGTATTTTGATCATACGACAATAAACAATTGATTAATAAATAAACACACCTTACTGAATATCATCAATAATGAAATAGAACATGTTCTATGAGATATTTTTTTATATAGATTAATTTGTCTGGCTTTTGACGCGTCAAAAAGCCTATACTGAGCCTCGAATTTAGGGTGTTCCTATGAAGAAGTTGTCAACAATAAGTGTTCAAAAATAGGTTTTCGATGGCAAAACCGGCTAAACATTCCAAAAACCGATCCAAACGGCGTTCCAAAAAGAACATGTCCGGCGCCCATTGGGCGGTTCTGTTTGTAAGCACTTCGTTATTCAGTGTTATCTTTTTCCTGATATCCGATATTGCCCAAGCTACGCGGGCAACCTCTCTCCAGCAAGGAAATTTATTCGGATTGTCCACCTCTTCCATAAGAATGGTGAACTTGCCGTTGGAAATTCCACAGTATTTTAGCGAAGAGATTGTTAAACCTGCCAAGCAGAAACTTCAACACGTCACCATGCCAAAAATGAAGTGGCAAACCATTACGGTTAAAAAAGGCGACAACTTATCCAAACTATTTCATCGCATGAACATTAATACCCAAGAGCTGCACAAAATTGTGCGCTTGGGTAAACCCACTAAAACACTTAACCTCATCTCCCCTGGTGAAGAACTCAAGTTTCTACTCATCGATAACAAACTCCAAGAACTCATTTATGAAATCGATGATACCCAGGCTCTGCATATTACCCGCAAAGACGATAAATTTATTGCCAAAACCATTACCACGGAATTGGATAAACGTATCACCCATGCCACTGGTGTGGTGAAGTCTACGCTATATATGGCGGCTCAAGACGCAGGGATTCCAGGCAGCATGACTATGGAGTTAGCGAACATTTTCGATTGGGATATCGACTTTGTCCTGGACGTTCATACGGGTGACCGTTTTTCCATTATTTATGAAGAATATTATCTGGACGGCGAGAAAATCAGTTATGGCAAAATCTTAGCCGCCGAGTTCGTCAACCAGGGCAAGATTTACCGAGCCGTACGCTATACAGACAACAACGAGCATGCCGACTACTACACACCGGATGGCACCAATATGCGCAAAGCGTTTTTACGCAATCCCGTGGACGCATCACGCATCACTTCCGGATTCGGCAAACGTTTTCACCCCATCTTAAACCGCATGCGTAACCACAATGGCGTCGACTACGCCGCGCCCATTGGCACGCCGGTAAAAGCCACCGGCGACGGCAAAATCATCCATATGGGACGCAAGGGCGGCTATGGCAATACCGTCATTGTTCAGCACGGGGGAAAATATCAGACGTTGTATGCCCACTTAAGTGGCTTTGCGAAAGGCCTGCAAAAAGGCTCCCGCGTACAACAAGGTGAGATTATCGGTTACATCGGCAAGACCGGCTTAGCCACCGGGCCGCATTTGCACTATGAGTTCCAGGTCAATGGCGAACACCGTAATCCTTTAACGGTTAAGTTACCCGGAGCAGCACCGATTACCGCGCTGCAGAAATTGGATTTTCGCTTAAATACCCAAGGCTATATCACCTTACTGGATACGCTTAGCAAGACAGCTGTCGCAGACGCCAGTCTATAAGACGACTGCCCCACTTTCACTGCCTTTCTTGTATCAACGACAAATCGCGCTTGATGAACCAGGTGTGCGAACGTATCAACTAACTGCGTTGTTCGATAGCCACGTAGTCCCGCGGTGCCACACCAGTATAAACCTGAGTGGGTCTGAATATGCGGTTATCCGCCAGCTGTTCGCGCCAATGGGCCATCCATCCCGCGGATCTTGCCATGGCGAAAATCGCGGTGAATTGGTCGGATGGAACACCCATTTCGCTGTATAAGATACCGGAATAAAAATCCACATTCGCATACACCCCTTTATGGGCCAAGCGTTCTTCAGCGGCTTTTTCCACCGCCATTGCCGTTTCCAGCAATGGATTGACATTTGCCCCCCGGCTTTTCAATAGCTTTTCCACCATACCCTGCAATATCGTGGCCCGGGGATCTTTGGTTTTGTATTCCCGGTGCCCCATACCCCAGATCTTCTCTTTATTGGCCAGTTTCTCTTCCACGTATTTCTCGGCGTTTTCCGGGGTACCTATCTCTTTGAGCATTTCCACCACTTTTTGATTGGCGCCGCCGTGCAGCGGTCCGGACAACGCGCCAATGGCGGAAGCAATCACGGTGTTCGGGCTGGCAAGTGTGGAGCCGTTCACTAATACCGCAAACGTGGATGCATTAATGGTGTGTTCGGCGTGCAAAATCAAACACACATCCATAATATGGGCAAGAATTGGATCGGGCTCTTCGCCATTGAGCATGTATAAAAAATTTTCGGCATACGATAAGTCCGTACGCGGCGGTATGGGATCGTAACCATTTCGAATATGTTCCCACATTGTCACGATAGTACCCATGCGAGCGATGATTTTTACAGTCATGGTGTGGATATAGTTTAAATCTTCACAAGCATCACTCCCGGTAAGGCATTCGTTCCCCGGATAAAACATGCCCAAACTGGCTACGGCAGTTTGCAGCATCTCCATAGGATGACCGCTTGAGGGCAACGTTTTCATCAGTTCGCGGATATGGTATTTAACTCGATTGTTCGCACGAATCTGTTGACTGAATGTGTTTAACTCCTCAACAGTCGGCAGTTCGCCGTCCAGTAGCAACAAGCAGGATTCTTCAAAAGAACTGTATTCGGCAAGTTGTTCGATGGGTATACCCCGGTAATAGAGCTTGCCTTTTTCACCATCGATTTCTGAAATATTGGATTTGGTTGCCGGCACACCCGCCAGCCCAGGAAGATACTCATTCATACGAATCCCCACTTCAATGTGCCTGCATTAATGGTTATTGCAAAACGCTAATATTGTGCAACGAAAAAAGAGGGGGTTACCCTCTTTTAAAAAAATACAGCTTATTATTTATTGCTTGTTTCCTCTAACCGGGATTGGACCCACGGGACCACAAATTATAGCGGTGATTAAACTGAAAAAGACGAACCACAACCGCATGTGGTTGTGGCATTAGGATTGCGAATGACGAATTGTGCCCCTTGTAATCCCTCCACGTAATCTACTTCCGCGCCTGTCAAATATTGAAAACTCAAAGGATCGACAACCAGGCTCACATCGTCGTTTTCCACCACTGTATCGCCTTCATTGATATTTTCATCAAAGGTAAAACCGTATTGAAATCCCGAACAACCGCCACCAGTCACGTATACACGCAATTTGAGTTCATCATTGCCTTCTTCTTTGATTAAGGCTTTGACTTTTTTTGCGGCATTATCTGAAAAAACTAACGGCGTGTCAGTTTGCGCTTCTGTGGCTGTAGAACTCATGGTATTCATTCTCCGGATCTTCTAAAAACAACAGCATTCTCTTTTGAAACATATAGTCTGTGCCGAATAATTCAATGGTACACCACTTCTGGTTACGCTCAGTGCGTCCTTTTTATACTGAAAGATGCAGTCACGACAAAGACCAGGGACGCCTAATCACGTCCCATAGTATATGGTAATGCGAGATTAAATGCGAAATATCCGCAAGAATTACTTATTGATCACTTTGTCCATCGGTAGTTGTGGGTCCA
>JASFLF010000292.1:0-5246 GCA_050118235.1 Gammaproteobacteria bacterium
TCTTCTATGGTCGTAATTCTTCTGAGTATAGCGATCCTCGCCGCATAAAAAAGCTCGTCGAACACAGCGGCTAACGCAAAGATAGTAAGGTGTAGATTCCAGTGAAATCAATTCCCGACGCGCACGGGTCATCCCAGCTTCCTTTGTCTGAATAATTTGATAGAACTTACTCTTTGATCGTTGGACTACGCAAGGTAAACATTCACATTTACGGGGAATTAGTTACGGGGAATTAGTTGGGTGTCCTCAATTTCCTTGTCCTCAATTTCCTTGCATACCATCTATAGCGGGCAGCATTACGAGAATTATTCTGATAAGAATTAGAGTCAACTGCTAGAATTCATCATCCATTGAGTTGCTCCTGATTGATCGTTCTTACTTTAATGCTTATTACGATTGTTTGGAATCGTCTCTATAAATTGCTTTTGCTGAAAACAGAATATTGATAAAAAAAATCCAGAAACCAATTCCCATTACGGTTGAAACCGTAGCGATGATTGGCGTATAGATGCGGTGTACTTCTGTTGCACCTTCATGATTATTTTGCAGTATCAGGTTACCTTCGATAACCCCAAACACCATTAGCGTACTGTAAAAACCACATATGCCTAATGTGGTCCACCAAAACGTATGTTTAACCATGCGCTGGGAATAAAGGGGAACACCGGAAAGCCTGGGCAGCAGATAATAAGTCACTGCCATACACAATAGCACGACGCCCCCAACGACATTGATGTGAGCGTGAGCTAGTGGATCAATCATGTGCCCAGGTCCACCGTAGGGACTACCGATGGAGTCTAACCAGGCACGAATCGGGCGTTGTATCTGCAATACACCGTGAACTGTGCCGATGAAAAAAAAACTAACCGACGCCAATAGGAATTTAACAAGGCCGCGCTCTTCCACCGTAATTTCACCGGTGCCTTTCTGCGGGTACATTTTTATTTTCCGATTGGCGTTAACTTATCCGTTACAGCGGTGCGATCAGACTGTTTTGCCTTTTCCAGCGCCTCTGCCACTTCCGGCGACATATAGGTTTCGTCGTGTTTGGCCAGGACTTCACTGGCCACAAATAAGCCGTCTTCGTTCAGACGCCCCTGCGTTACAACGCCTTGTCCTTCCTTAAACAGGTCGGGCAGCAACCCGACATACTTTACCGGAACTGTTTTCGCGTTATCCGTGACCTCAAAATAAACGGTCAGGCCATCACCCTCGCGCTTGAAACTACCTTCACCAACCAGCCCCCCTAATCGAAATTCACGGTCCTGCGTACCTTCGCCCGCGTGAACATCGCTGGGACTGAAAAAAAACACCATATTACTGTTAAACGCCTGTAGTATTAGTGTTGTTGCAATTCCCAAACCCGTTAGGCCGATCAGAATTAAGCTCATTCTTTTATGTCTAGTCTTCACGTCTTAATGTACTCCTCTAGTCCGGTTGCCCGGGTTCGGCATGCCGATGATGTTTCATTCAATATTCAAGATCGAAATCGTGTTTAGTTGCACCTCTATTCCTCGCCATTCATGAATCCCAGCAGGTGTAACAGGCTGGTGAACAGGTTGAAGATAGCGACGAACAATGTCACGGTCGCCATGATGTAATTGGTTTCGCCGCCGTGGATAATGTTGCTGGTCTCGTACAAGATCAGGCCTGCCATGAGCAGTACGAACATGGAAGATACCGCTAAGGATAAACCGGGTATCTCGAAGAACACTGCGCCCAGACCAGCCATAAAGGCAACCAATATTCCGACCATGAGAAAGCCACCCATGAAACTGAAGTCTTTGCGGGTAGTCAGCGCGTAGCCTGACAATCCAAGAAAGATAGCGCCGGTGGCACCCATGGCGGTCATCACGATCTGGCCGCCATTGGGCAGTGCCAGATAGGCATTGAGAATCGGCCCCAGGGTGTAACCCATAAAGCCGGTCAGGGCGAATACGAAAGCAAGGCCCAAATGACTGTTGCGAAATTTTGCAGTAGCAAACAGCAGCCCAAAGTAACCAGCCAATGTTAGCAATAAACCGGGGTGAGGTAGATTCAGGGCCATTGAAGTACCCGCCGTCAACGCACTGAATAACAGAGTCATTGATAACAGCAAATAAGTGTTGCGGATCACCTTGTTGGTTGCAAGAACGGTTGTTTGTGAACGTGCCGTCGTATTTGTCATTGTCGTATTCATGGAAAATGGTCTCCAGTTAGATAAGTTAATCAGGTTTGTGTGATGTCGCTACGCGTCACCATTCATACCATTCGTGATTCCTAGCAGGTGTAACAGGCTGGCGAACAAGACATCCTACCGCACGGGCGGCGCCATCAGCCGCACGATCGATGGCGACGTAAAGGTCTGCTTCAGTATTTTTGATCACCACGTCTGCATCACGGGTGAGCACCACCTCGATGTGGCAGCATTTGTCGGTGCCGCCGCGTGGGCCATTGATATCGGATAGCCACACCAGCACGCGCTGGATGTGGTCGTCTCTGGCACTAAGGGCGAAATCCAGACGCTGTTCAATATGGCTGCGCAAGGCATCCGGTAGTGGAAAATTGGGTGCATGAATGTCGATTTGCATCATTGTCTCCCGAGCCGAGGTCTAATTAATTAAGGTCAAACCTAAGACTAGCCTGGTTCAATGCTAAGAAATAGTCGAATATTATTGCTATACTCTTCGTATTTACCGAAGTAATGGTTGAGCGATGATTAACTATAAACACCTGCACTATTTCTGGGTGGTGGCAAAGGAAGGTGGCATTGCCCGAGCCAGCGAACGCCTGCATTTGACGCCCCAGACTATCAGCGGACAACTCAGCTTACTGGAAGAGGGGCTGGGTGAAGACCTGTTTACGCGTGTGGGGCGTAGCCTGGAACTTACGGAGACCGGTCGGCTGGTGTTGAGCTATGCCGACGAAATCTTTTCACTAGGGGGCGAGTTGGAAGAAATGGTGCGCAATCTCCCGGCCGGGAGACCGATAGTATTCAAAGTGGGTATAGGGGATGTAGTACCGAAATCCATTGCCTATCGCTTGTTGGCCCCGGCGCTGCAGTTACCGGAATCCGTACGTATCGTATGCCGGGAGAACACCACCCACTCCCTTCTTGCCGAACTGGCCGTACACCGCATCGACCTGGTGATCGCAGACAGTCCCATTCCAACTGGCGTAAATGTGCGTGGCTACAACCATCCGCTCGGTGATTGCGGCATTACTTTTTTTGCGACTCCCACGCTCGCGCGCAAGCTTGGTAAAAACTTTCCGCAGAGCCTCGGCGGCGCACCTATGCTGCTACCGGGCGAAATGACAGTGGTACGCAACCGTCTTGTACAGTGGTTTGACGGGCTGCATATCTACCCGCAGGTCGTGGGCGAGTTCGACGACAGCGCCTTGATGAAGACCTTCGGTCGGGCTGGGGCCGGGGTATTCATTGCGCCTACCCCCATTGCGGCGGAAGTAGAAAAACAGTACGACGTGGTGACAATTGGTCAAACGAATGAAGTACGCGATCACTTCTACGCGATTTCCGTGGAGCGCAAGATCTCCCATCCTGCCGTGGCCGCGATTACAGAGACAGCGCGTGAGTGGCTGTTTCAAGATGGCCCCCGGTCTCGTAAAAGAAAAAAAGAAGCAGGAAGATAATATGAACGAAAAAGATAAAAAGCATCAGGATATACTACGGAAACAAGCGTAAGCTGATATTAGAATGTTAAATAGCAATCTGGAATCTATATAATGCCTGCTTCTAAGAAATTCACACGCTTTATCGTGAAATTGCCAATGTCTGCTTTGCGGAAAAGTATAATGAGTAATAAAATTAATAATTTCTTACTCAGTCGCACAGGAAAATAATTGATATTTTTTGGCTTCAGCTTCTGGCAGATAGCACTATTTGAATCGAAAATTATTTAACACAAATCAACCGTAACCCCTCCGTGCTATTTACATAAAATACGTTATGTGCAATAACTTATTGATTATTATAATAATTATGTTTTTTGTTAATATAGCAAAATTCGAATTTAAAGTCTCAGATTTCCTTGACGAATCTATTGATTTTTCATAATCTTATGGACATGTGCTGCACATGTGCAAATTAAGGAGAAGAGTCGATGGCTACAGCCAACGAACGTATCCCAGTTTTAGTAACAAAAGCTGAAAAAACTAAAATCGCCAAACAAGCTAAAACAGCAGGGGTTTCTGTGAGCGAATACTTAAGGAGAGCCGCGGCGTCCTATAATCCATCAGAGGACGAAGAAGCGCTTAGCGCCATGATAGACCAAATGCTTAAAGCGACTGAACGGGCGGAAGCCGCCATTGATGATGCAATAGATTTTGTCGCGGAATCCAATAAGCGCATTGAAAAGATGGAAACGCAACACAAAAAGAATCAAAAGGTGGCTTGATGGGTATAACAGACAAAATGTGGGATGGGATCACTCGTGTTATTCGAATGGATGATAAAGTTGAACGATTGGCGGCTACTGTAAAAGATCAGCAGGTTCGAATCGAAAACTTGACCGAAAGGGTGATACGTCTAGAAACTGCGCTCGAGATAGCGCTTTCTGTTAAGCAAATCGAGAAAAAGTGATCTATTCGTGAAAATTCTATAAATACCAACAACACGAAGTCGTGATACGCGTCCGATATGGCCGAAAGGCTATGGAACATTAAAACTGACAAATCAATACACAGTAGCAAACCAATTTTTAAATATTTTTAGTGTTCGTTTCTGTTTGGCAGAACACAGTCAATTGAGTAGAAAGATTGGCTGCGATTAAAACAATTGTCGGTAAGTGCCCAAAAGAGACTCTTGTTTTTCGATCAGTTTTGGGCGCACTTGAATCACAATTCGTTAGTGCGATTTATAAGAGAAACGGCAAACCAAAAAAGCGGACATTGTGAATTTTACACAGCGAGTCGGTGAAACGCATAAAAGCGGAAACTCATTGTTGCATTCTGTTACAGGAAGTAAGAAACTGGATCTTTTAGTAATGAGTGACGGCTAAGAGGGTGAAATCGGCCCATTCCGGACAGTCTACAGTCGAAGGTTCACTGGCCGCTTCGCGACGTATACCGGCCGCTCCGCTTAAGCGGACATTCGATATCGAGCGAGATGGGTGCTGTCCAAGAGTCGCAACTCAGTAGCGATAGGTGTATTGACCGCTAGCCGTTGAAAGTTGCCGAAGGAGCATGGGCGGACCGATTCCTCCGCGCGCTACTTCTGAGTGGCACTGCCTGAGGCGATGCTACGAGGC
>JASFLF010000293.1:0-5239 GCA_050118235.1 Gammaproteobacteria bacterium
GTGGGTAACACGTTAGCGGTGATTATGTTACTGACGGTAGTTCAATTGCGTTGGGTTTTTTTCAGAAACTTTAACCTATTTCAAATGTCTTCCTTTAAAAACGTCAAGTTGAGACTTATTTTTACCATAATACTTGTTTACCAGTACTAGGAGCCTATAGGAGCCCATAAATGCCGTATTCGGAGCAGCGCGTCACATCGATACGCCAATGGTCTGAGAAAACCTTTAGTTTTACCACTACCAAGCCGGAAGATTTCCATTTTAACAATGGGGAATTTGTCACTATCGGGCTTAGGGCGGAGGGAAAACTGATTGCGCGTGCCTATTCGATTGTTTCCACCAACGATGCAAACTACCTCGAGTTTCTCAGTATCTATGTCCCGGATGGTCCACTTACCAGCCGCCTCGCGAACATTCGTGAGGGTGACAGTGTGTGGGTCAATAACAAGACCACAGGCTCGTTAACGCTCAATTATGTGCAACCCGGCCGTAATCTATATCTTTTAGCCACTGGTACCGGGCTTTCTCCCTTTATGAGCCTGATTCGGGATTCAGCGACCTACGAAACCTATGAAAATGTCGTATTAGTCCATACGGTGCGTACCGAAAAGGAACTGGCATACAGAGAGGAAATCGATACATTGGCGGTTGATCGATTGAAATATGTGCCAACCGTTACCCGCGAGAGGTTTGCAATCCAACGTCGTGGCTCCGATTTATTTAAGTCAGGCGAATTGTTTGATTTTTTGAGTCTGCCCCCAGCCAATCCGTCACAAGACCGCGTCATGCTCTGTGGTAATCCCAATATGAACCACGATATGACCCAATATCTTGAGCAACAGGGATGGACCATGACCACGTTCCGCGGAGTGGGGAATTTTACCGTGGAAAAGGCATTCGTGTTGCAGCACGATTAGGATTTGACAACGTGTGACATGCTTTGAGCAGGTAAAACAGCCTAATGGTCTTCCTTACCCTGTGAGCCTGAATTGGCCACTTCGTGTCGTCGTGTGGCCATGAAGCAATCTTTTTAACTCCCCGATTAAATTGAGGCATCAAGCTACGATTTGTCATCGTGCTCAAAATGAACCCTATTTAGAGGCTCCCTGAATTATTGCCCCCGATTTTGCTATGATGTGGTTGCTTAAGCTCACTCTTTAACCGATCATTGCACCTACAATCTTTATGCTTGACCCAACGTGAAAACACAACCTGAATTTCTACAATTACGCCGGCATCTCGAACAAGTGATCGTGGGGCAGGGCGCATTACTCGATCGTTTGATGATCGCCTTGTTAACCGGCGGCCATATTTTGCTGGAAGGTCCGCCCGGTCTGGCCAAAACCACGGCCGTGAATACCCTGGCCAGTGGCGTACATGCCTCGTTTCAACGCATCCAGTTTACCCCCGATCTTATGCCTGGCGATCTGACCGGCAGCGATATTTTCGATCCAAAGGAAAGTCGTTTCCGATTTGTGGAAGGGCCTATATTTCACGAAATCGTGTTGGCCGACGAAATCAACCGTGCTCCCCCAAAAGTACAATCCGCGTTATTGGAGGCCATGCAAGAGCACCAGGTGACGGTGGGCAATACCACCCGCCGCTTACCGGATTTGTTTATTGTGATGGCGACGCAAAATCCCTTGGAGACGACCGGTACTTATCCTTTGCCCGAGGCGCAAATGGACCGGTTCTTGGTGCATGTGATCTTGACCTATCCCTCTCAGGAAGAAGAACTGATAATTCTGCAGCGTGATCGCCAACAATATTATGGCGCCGATCCCCTTGCCATATCTTCTCCATTACATCCCGAGACGGTATTACAAGCAAGGCGCGAAGTGGCCGGCATCCATGTGGAAGACATGTTGGAACGTTATATAGTAGCTCTAGTGGCCGCTACCCGGGAATTGGGAGTCATCGATAAGGACTGGCACGACTACCTCGTGGCCGGTGCATCACCGCGTGCTTCGATTGGTTTGTTGCGCGCCGCCAGTGCGCTTACGTATTTGCGTGGCCAGGAATACCTCACTCCAGAAGTCATCATGGAAATTGCCCCGGACGTGTTGCGTCACCGCATGGTAATGGGTTATGCGGCCCGAGCCGCAGGTATCACCGCCGACGATATCATTCGCCGTATTTTGGAACATGTACCGGTGCCATAAAGCATGAAAAGCCTGTCAGACGCGGTGCATCGGCTATGGCAAACGCTTAGTCGTAATGATTTGCTGGCACCAAGCGATCACACACTTGCCCCTTTGCTGGACAGCAAGACAATAGCCGATCTTAGACAGCGGTCATTGGGTGTGATCGATCATAAAACGAAAAACAAGTCAGTTCTTCACCGTGAACACGGTGAATATGTGTCACCACGGCGAGGATACGGTTTGGATTATGAGGAAAGCCGCGTTTATCAACCAGGAGATGACCTGCGTTTTATGAACTGGCGGTTGACTGCGCGCAGCGGAGAACCCTATATCAAAGTCTTTCGGGAAGAACGCCGGCCAAGTGCATTTATTTTGCTTGATAGACGCAATGGCATGCGTTTCGGAACCCGGCTCCGCCTTAAAGTGACACAGGCATTGCGAGTTGCGATCTTGCTGGCTTTTTATGAGCATAATTGTGGCCGCTCATTATCAGGGGTAGTTATCGATGGCGAGTTGCACTGGCTTGCCGCGGGTTCGGATGAACAAAGCACCTTGGGCATGATCGATACTATGAACCAAGCCTGTCCTCCACCATCGGACATACAACAGCCGGATTTTAAGAGTATGTTGCGGGCGATACATAGCGCCGTAATACCGGGTACCCGGCTGTATTTAATTAGCGATTTTATAGACGCCACCAACGACTGCCATGGGCTACTGGCGCAACTGGTAGCCGAGCACGAAGTGAACGCCATTCACATTGTGGACCCTGCCGAGCAGCAATTACCAAAAGCCGGCAAGCTACGTTTAGTGGATGTTGCAACGGACGATACGCGCAGGGTCGATACTTCGGATCCACAGATCACCACACAATACCGGCAAGCTGCGCGGCAGCATTTCGCGGATCGGGAATCATTGATACGCGGTCTGGGTATGGGCTATGTACGCTTGAGTACAACGATCGACAATATTGAAAGCCAAATGGCTTTTTTGTAATGCGCAATCATGGTAGAAGTCGTTGATTCTCCCAATCAGTTGATCGATATTATCCCTCCCGCCATCCCTCCGGCGGTGGATTCCAGTAATGCTTGGCTGGTTACTTTTGCCCTTATTATAATGGCCGTAACTCTTATGGCGTTCTGGCGTTGGTATAGATCTGAACGGCAACAAAGCATACGCCGGTTGAACCGTTTACGCAGTGCATTTCACGCTCAAGAATTATCCCCACGGCAAGTATCTTACTGGCTGGCCGCTTTTTTAAAGCGCCGCCTGCGCACTAATCACTTGGCACCCGGCGTTGCACCACTCATTGCGGAGACGGAACAAGCCCGGTGGGATGATTTTACACGCCGCTTGCATGAATCCCGGTACGCCCCCAATGAGGGTAAAGACCAGGACGTTCTTTCGTTACTCAAGGAAGCTAAATACTGGTTGAGGCGATGGCCATGACATCGGGCAGCGTTATATTGCTACATCCGGATTGGCTTTGGTTGTTACCCGCATTGATGATAGCCGCATTGATGTGGCGGTATTTTTCCCTCGCCGATGACGACATTGGCTTAGTGTCCGGTGCGGCGTCAAACCGGTATCGCTTCACCCATCCGTTGCTGGAGCTTATTCCCCGCGTTAATACCAGCCGCGGCAGGCGTTTCACTTCCCAGGTGTTATTGTGGCTGGTGCTGGCTAGTCTGGTACTGGCCCTAAGCCAACCGGTTCGGATCGGTGAACAATTATCCGAACCGCCGCGGGAGCGGGATATTGTGTTTATCGTGGATACGTCGTTAAGCATGGTATTGCGCGACTACATCTTAAATGAGCGGCGTGTTGAACGTATCAGCTTGTTGAAAAACTTATTAAAACAATTTGTGCGAAATCTAAAAGGAGAGCGCATTTCCATTATTGTGTTCGGGGAAACTGCCAATACTTTGGTGCCTCTGACCCAGGACCGACAGTTGTTAGCGCAAATGATAAGCCGGATATCGGCCGGCATGGTAGGAAGGTACAACGCGCTGGGTGATGCTATTGCCCTGGCGGTACGCGAGGCGGGCGTTGCGCGACGACGTAGCCAGATTCTGGTGTTATTTACCGACGCAGGCCAGCATACCGGCAATATCGAACCCCAGGCAGCAGCGCAATTAGCAGCCGAAGCCGGTTTGCCTTTGTACACTATTGCCATCGGTGCGGCGACCCCGGAGGGCGAAGAGCAACGCCGGTACTCTGGATTGCTATATCAACCCGTGGACATGATCTTGCTAAATGCGTTGGCCGAAATAACCCAAGGCAATAGTTACCAGGCTGGTGACAGCAATACGTTGCAACAGACCATTGCCGATATTACCCGTCATAAGGAAAACATTGCCGATCAGCAAGTTCGCTACGTGCGTGAACCATTATACATGTGGCCATTGGCATTGGGGTTGTTGTTGTTTACCTTGACGCAAATATTACGCGTATTGCGGAGTACCCGCATATGATGGCCTGGTTGACCGCGTCATGGCAACAGATACACTGGCGTGAACCGTTGTGGTTATTGTTGGCCTTGCAACCCCTATTGATATGGATACTCTACAAGCTATGGCAAGACCGGCAACTTACTGCGTATGTCGACCGAGCCCTACAGCCTTGGGTCGTGGTTCACGAACAACGTGCTTGGCACAAGCGGCTGATCTCACGCAATAACGCTTATATCCTGGCGTGGTCGCTATTCGCTGTAGCCGCGGCCGGACCCCGTCTACCGTTGTACGAGCCGCAAGTGAATGCCGACAAAGGGATGAATATCATGGTCGTGCTGGATACCTCGCGCTCCATGACGGCAAGCGATACCTTGCCCAACCGATTGCGCCGCGCGGAGCTTGAGTTGCATGAAATGCTGAGTAGAGCACAAGGTCAACGGGTAGGCGTTATCGTGTATGCCGCCCGGGCACACGTGTTCGTGCCCTTGACCTGGGATTTCGCCGCATTGCGTTATTATTTGCAGTCACTGGATAAACTAATACTACCAACACGCGGCAGCCAACTTGTCGATGCGCTCGCTTTGGCCAAAGACACACTAATGGCTGCGCCGCAATATCCTGCCATAGCGTCGGCCATTGTGT
>JASFLF010000294.1:0-5238 GCA_050118235.1 Gammaproteobacteria bacterium
GAATCCGCTTCACCACGAATCACGATGGTTTCGCTGCCATACAAATACTCCTCCAGCGCCAACAATAAGGCGTTGTGCGCGTAAGGAGTGCGCTCTATGCTTTCCCAGGCGCCACACAAGGTATTTTCCGCCGCTTCCACATAACGCATCTCGCCCAACAAATGGCCCAAACGCAATAACGCATGGGCCGCAATTCCATTACCGGCCGGAATGGCCTCATCCATTAACACTTTGGGCCGCTGGATAAGCCGCTCGTGATCGTCGGCGGTAAAATAGAATCCGCCGTTGGTCTGATCGTGGAAATGACTCAATACCGTGTCGGCCAATGCAATGGCAAAATTCAAATCGCTCTCCCGCCAGCGGCATTGCAACAATTCCAAAATACCGTCGAGCAAAAATACGTAATCATCCAAATACGCCATTAGATGGGCTTTGCCGTCTTTATACGTCGCCAGTAAACGGTTGTCGCGCCACAAAGCAGTTTGGATAAAATCCACGGCGCGTTGCGCGGAATCGATATAATCCGGCATTTCGAACACCCGGCCAGCGGCGGCCATGCCTTTGATCATCAAACCGTTCCAGGACACCAGGATTTTCTCGTCTTTGCCCGGATGGATGCGTTCTTCGCGCAGTCGGAACAATTTCTGCCTTGCGGAATTCAACAACTCTTTGCAATCATCCCGAGCAAGCCCTTTGGCCGCGGCCAGGTCATCCACCGATGAATACGCATGCAAATGCCATCGACCTTCAAAATTCGCCGGCCTGTCCAAACCGAAGACGGCGGCAAATATATTATACTCATCGCTCTCCAGATATTGTTTGACGCTGTGTTTGTCCCATACATAAAACTTGCCTTCTTCGCCCTCCGAATCGGCGTCCAGCGTGGAAAAATAACCGCCTTCCGGAGCTTGCATCTCCCGCATCACCCATTCAGCGGTTTCCATGGCCGTTTGCCGATATTGGTTGTCGTGAGTAATTTGCCAGGCACTGCAATACAAACTCAACAACGGTCCGTTGTCGTACAACATTTTTTCAAAATGCGGAATCATCCATTGCTCGTCCACGGAGTATCGGCAAAAACCGCCACCGAGTTGATCATATAGGCCGCCGCTTGCCATCGCCGTTAACGTGTCCAATGCCATGGCAAGTGCGGCTTTATCCGCATGTGCGGTTCCGGCGGTGGCCGCCCAATGGCGCAGCAAGCGTTCGATGTTGGTGGGATGAGGAAATTTAGGCGCCTGCCCGAAACCTTTATAGTCTTCATCGTACGTTTCGCCCAACTGCCGCCGCGCTTCATCCAGCGGTCGTGATGACAGCGTTTGTTGGTCGGAAATAGCGGTGGTACTGGCGCGTTGCATGATCTCCTGCAGCGCTTGATTTTGCCGAGTCACCTCATCGGTGTTTTCCTGATAAACCTGGGCGATGCGTTTTAAAATATCCACGAACGTGGGCATGCCGTATTTGGGGGTTCGCGGAAAATAAGTGCCGGCAAAAAACGGCGTCTGATCCTCCGGTGTCAACGCCACCGTCAACGGCCAGCCACCGCCGCGCTGGGTTAATACTTGATGGGCGAATTGATAGATCTTATCCAGATCCGGTCGCTCCTCCCTATCCACTTTAACGCACACATACAATGCGTTCATCACTTGAGCCGTTTGTTCGTCTTCAAAGGATTCGTGCGCCATGACATGACACCAGTGACACGCCGAATAGCCAATAGATAACAAGATCGGCTTGTTCTCCCGTTTGGCTTTTTGCAGGGCTTCTTCACCCCAGGGATACCAATCCACCGGATTGTAGGCGTGCTGCAACAAATATGGACTGGTTTGGTTGATCAGCCGGTTGGCTCTCGCAGGTGGTGTGTTGGCAGTGGTCATTTCATTTCCTAATCGATGGGCTCGGTATTATTCTACCGGTTTATGCCGGTGAACATAACCGCGCATTTGTTGTTTGTTACAACGCAAGAGGTTAAAGAAGGAAAATTTGCACATTTTTTTCAGTAGATTGATAATAGCCCGTCTTTTACTGGTGTTAGCTTCAATGCCCCAATTACAATCCATCACACTAAAACGCAATGAAGACCGCCGCCTGCGCGCCGGGCATTTGTGGATATTCAGCAATGAAGTGGATACCGCCAAAAGTCCGCTACGCCAATATCAGCCCGGAGAACAAGTGGTGGTTCTGGACGATAAGGGAAAGTCCTTAGGGGTTGCCTATGTAAACCCTCATTCATTGATTTTTGCCCGTATATTCAACCGCTCCACCCAATATGTATTGGATCAATCATTGTTCGTGCATCGGCTGAACATCGCCTTGTCGTTGCGGCAACGTTGCTTTGCACAACCCTATTACCGCTTGGTCTTTGGAGAAAGTGATTTTCTGCCCGGCTTGGTGGTGGACCGGTTCGACGATACGGTGGTGGTGCAACTGACCACGGCGGGAATGGAACACGTCAAAGAGGACATTGTTGCGGCACTTGACAAAGTCGTGAAGCCTAGCTGCATTATTTTTCGCAATGACAGCAGTATCCGCGAGTTGGAAGGCCTGGAACCGTATGTGGAAACGGCCAAAGGTGAAACGCCGGCCATTGTCACCTTGGAAGAAAACCATACCCGCTTTGAATTCAACCCCCTCAGCGGGCAAAAAACCGGCTGGTTTTACGACCATCGCATGAACCGCCAGCGACTGTGCCAATACGTTAACGGGCTGAGGGTATTGGATGTATTCAGCTACATCGGCGGCTGGGGTGTACAAGCGGCCAATGCCGGCGCTAAAGCGGTGGTTTGCGTGGATTCTTCGCAAACTGCGCTGGAGCAGGTGCAAGCCAACGCCCAATTAAATCATTGCCAGGATACCGTAAGCATCATTAAAGACGATGCATTTACGGCGCTAAAACATCTGCACGAAGAAAAACAGCAATTTGACGTGGTCATACTGGACCCGCCAGCATTTATCAAACGCAAAAAAGACCACAAACAAGGCTTGTCGGCCTATTTGCGCGCCAACCAGCTGGCCATGCAGCTGTTGAGCAAAGATGGCTTGTTGTTGTCCGCATCGTGTTCTTATCACCTCAAATCGCAAGAACTCACTGACGTTATTGCCAAAACCGCCCGTCATTTGGACCGCAGCGCGCAAATTATCGAACACGGCCACCAAGGGCCCGACCATCCGGTACATCCCGCAATCCCGGAAACCGATTATCTAAAAGCGTTGTTGCTGAGGGTCACTAGAATTTAGTGGTTCGTTGTTCGTTGTTCGTTGTTCGTTGTTCGTTGTTCGTTGTTCGTTGTTCGTTGTTCGTTGTTCGTTGTTCGTTGTTCGTTGTAGAAAAACACACTCCGTGCAAATCAACAACTGGGAATTAACCACTAAGGCACGAGGAAAACCCTTTTCAAATCCTTCGTGGTTGAAAATACTCTCGTTTGAGGGCGGAATGATCGCTTGGGCTCACCCTCCATGAGATAATTGCGGTCATCGCCTAGGAATTTGCCGGGCTCGGCATTATCATGTGTCATACAATTGAATAAACTTTCTTCCGGTTAATCAAGGGGTTTACATGCAACAATATCTGGATTTGATGCGCCATGTATTGGAAAACGGCGTCAGGAAAGAAGACCGCACCGGTACGGGTACACTCAGCGTGTTTGGCCACCAAATGCGATTTGATTTGGCGCAGGGTTTTCCTTTAGTGACGACAAAAAAGTTGCACTTGCGCTCCATCATCCATGAATTGTTGTGGTTTTTGAAAGGTGACACAAATATCAAATACTTACACGATAATAAGGTGACTATATGGGATGAGTGGGCCGACGACAACGGCGACCTGGGCCCTATCTATGGCTACCAATGGCGCTCCTGGCCCACCGCCGATGGCCGCCACATCGATCAAATAAGCGAAATATTGTCCCAAATCAAGAACAATCCCGACTCGCGCCGCATTATCGTCAGCGCTTGGAATGTAGGTGAATTGTCCAATATGGCGTTACCGCCGTGTCATGCATTTTTTCAGTTTTATGTGGCCGAGGGCAAATTGTCCTGCCAATTGTACCAGCGCAGCGCCGATATCTTTTTAGGTGTGCCGTTTAACATCGCCTCTTATGCCTTATTGACCATGATGATCGCCCAGGTCAGCAACTTGCAAGCCGGCGACTTTGTCCATACGTTGGGTGATGCCCATTTGTATTTAAACCACCTGGAACAAACCCGCGAACAATTGAGCCGCACCCCTTACCCGTTACCCACCATGAAGCTTAATCCGGACATCAAAGCATTATTCGATTTCAGCTTCGACGATTTCGCCCTATGCGATTATCAGTGTCATCCACACATCAAAGCCCCCGTCGCGGTATGATCTTAGGATGATAGTTTCACTGATCTGGGCTATGACCGATGAACGTGTGATTGGCATTAAAAACTCTTTACCGTGGAAGCTGCCCGCGGACATGAAGTGGTTTCGGCAGAACACCTTGGGCAAACCCATTATCATGGGGCGAAAAACCTTCGAGTCTTTCGGCGCTAAGCCACTACCGCAGCGGCTTAATATTATTGTTAGCAGCGACCGCGATTATCAAGCCCAAGATTCGATCGTAGAGCCGACTATAGAAGCGGCGTTACAGTCCGCCAAAGACGCCGAAGAAGTAATGATTATCGGCGGCGCCTCCCTGTATGAGCAAACTCTGCCCCTGGCCCAGCGTTTGTACATGACCATAGTACACGCCGATGTTGAAGGCGATGCCTGGTTTCCGGAGTTTGATCTTAACGAGTGGAAAGAGCAACAACGTGTGGAGCATCCCGCGGATGATAAAAATCCCTATGCGTGCAGTTTTGTGATCCTGGAACGAAAGACCTGAATTTCACCACGAAGGAACGAAGAACACGAAAAAAATCTACAAAGCCCTTCGTGCCTTCGTTGTTAAATTTGTTATCTTTTAAATGATTTTCTCTATGAGCTGTTTGATTCTTTTCGGCTCGAATGGCTTATCGCAAATGGCGGAGACCCCCGCCTGGCGCACGCCCGCAAGACGGCTTTCATCGTTCGCAGCGCTGGTCACCATAAGAATGGGCACGCTGGCTTGGGGGCTGTCTTCGCGGATGCGTTCAATAAATTCTTTGCCGTCCATCTCCGGCATAAAATAATCGGTCACTATGAGATCGAAAAAATCATTTTCCACGAAACTCAACCCCTCAATACCATTCTGCGCTTCGGTGATGTTTTCCAAACCCATGCGGTGCAACAAT
>JASFLF010000295.1:0-5233 GCA_050118235.1 Gammaproteobacteria bacterium
TACTACGAAAGCATCAAGGGTGAAGGTGAACCCGTTAATCGGGATCAGTGAGGAGGCGATGGCGAGCCCGTGGATTTAAAGCAGATTTGTATACTTTCCATATCTATTATTCTGTCGCCATTGGCGCTGGCGCAGAGTGCGGGTATGACGGTTTCTATTGTTCGACAGGGCGATGTAGCACATGGCTGTGAACCGGATCTTCTAATTACCGCTCCCATCATACCCATGGTCATCTCGAAGGGGGGTAATATTGTCTACATCTATGACGAAGTGACCAATAGCGGTGGTAGTGTCGCGCCCGCGTCAACTACCCGGTATTACATTTCCAATAAACAACCCGTTACCTATACCAGTGAAAACGTCCTGGGTGAACGAAGAATAAAAGCGCTGGCGCCGAAAGAAGCCGCAAGATCCAGCGGCATTACCTTCACGCTTCCAGAAGGTTTGCCACAAGGCAAGTTTTATCTTGCGTCGTGTGTTGATGCCGATAATGAGGTCGAAGAGATTCGAGAAGACAACAATTGTGTAAATTCTGGTCAAAATAGAGTGGTGTATCTTTCCGAGCCTCCTGAGTCTTGTTTACAAACATCCGCCCAGGCTACTACGATGCTTTTACCTTTTGCGTATGATGGTTTTGAGCCGGGAATCCATCGTTCCATCAGTAGAGGTGACGCGAGGGAAAGGCTAATTGAGCGCTTTGGACCTGCGTTACGGAGAAACGAAAAAATCATTCCAGGCGTTCATCCTGAGTTGAATGAAAAAATTGAAACGTGGTACTACGATGGTTTAGAGATTGAACTATCAAGTACGGTAAATTCCGACAACCGCGGTATAAAACGTATTTTGCTCACAAGCGGTGAATTTAAACTTAAAGGCGGAATATCCATAGGTTCCAGTCGAAATGAGGTGATTTCGATTTTAGGAGATCCGGATCTGAATGCAGGCTATATCCTCACTGACCCTCTAAAATATAAAGTTGACTATCACAATATTGAGAGTAGTACTGATCGCAAATCCTCGGTATATAGTCATATAGAAGTCAATATTAAACTCGATGCCCATAGTCGAGTCGAGAAAATCCTATGGAACTACTCGCAGGAATACTCGACCTTGCAATGACATCGGGGTGCGGAGGGGCACCCATTAGCCTGGGCTAGTCAATAGACAAGTAGTTTCTTTCAGCATCAATATGATGTCTTGCAAAGACATCAACTATGGCTGCGTGCGTCTGTTTTCTTAATCACGCGGTGTCGGATCTGATTCGCACCATTCGCCATTTTTTGCCCCCGAGCCTATATAGGGTAGGGAATTTTCTTGCCTAAATTAAGCATATTTCTGCAATTGAAATAATCGCCGTCCCAGTGCGCCAGCGACTACCTCTACGGTTTCCTTTATATATGCAAATGACTTGAGATTATAGTAGTAATTCAGTAGTGTTCATATGCGCATCGTTTTGCTTCATTACTATCTTGTTTGGCGACCGTAGTAACGAACAGTACTCATTGCATTTTAAGTTTCCTTTTTGGCTATATTTTTGCCCGAAGATTTGTCGGAAGTTCTATTTTTAATATTCACAATTGACTGTATGTGTTCTGTAACTCAGCAACAGGTAATATCAATGAAAAGTTGTGTGGGCATCATGAAATAAAAATAGACAATTCAAATCTGTTTTGCTTGACATTCCATCATTACAGCTGTCGTTCAGCTTAGTTTTATGGTCCTGAAAGGCAAAATGGACAAGGAGGCGCTATGAAAAATAAACAATCTCCACATATAGGGCTTTTACTGGCATTGTTTCTTGCCGTTTCCATACCTACTACCGTGTTCGCGGGCAGTGGCAGTGTGAATGCCGATGGTACCATTGACCTGACATTGAACTTTCGTTTTGCACCTACTACCGACCAGTTGACCACCGCACAGAATAAGGCCACGGATGCGAGCCGCCTGTTATGGGATGCGACTGAAGGGCAATTGCGTGTCGGCGATGTCAATATACAATGCAGTGTTGTCAACGAGGATCTGGGGGATTTCTGGTTGTTTGCGCAGCCCATAAGGTCCAACAGTTGTCTTGACTGTCTCGCGACCAATGGCGCGCATATTAATCAGTACTTCGCTGATATCGGTGAAGTGTGGGCACATGAATTCGGTCACATGGGTTTCGGTCTGGCGGATGAGTATACAGAGAATCAGGTTGACTGTGATGGTCGCGGGTGGTGTATTGAGGAGAATCCTCCCGCCCATGACGAACAGCGCCAGTGCTTGATGCAACAGATACCGGGGCGAACCTGGTCGGAGTTTTGTACCGCTACAACACACGAAGATTTGCCCGGCAACAATCCCATGTGTCTTGTCAATCCGCCCGATGCCAACGGCGCACCTTGTGCGACCAACTGCGATGCGTGGAACGTTGATACATTGCGTTATGAAGCCTCAGGTCAGCAGAAATTGCACGGTCATTCCTGTTGGGAAGAACTGGTTGACAAGTTTCCGTTCCTGGTAGCGCCGGCTGGATTGCCGGTGGAAGCGGCACCCGCGGGTTTTGTGGCACCGGTATTTAACAACCAATGTCAGGGTGCCGATAACATCGTACTGGTGCTGGATCGCTCCGGTAGTATGGCCTGGAATGTTAACGACGACTACGGCGAAGTCTGTGGCAATGGTATTGATGATGACGGTGATGGGGCAACTGACGAAGCCGGTTGCGCCCAGGCGCGCATTGAATTTGTCAGGGCAGCCGCCCGCAGTTTAGTCACTCTGGCATCCACCAGTGCTGCCCGTATGGGTATAGTAACCTTTGCGAGTACCGCGAGCCCGGACCGGAATTTTGTGGATGTATCCGTTGCTGGGAATCGTACTGACCTGATTGATAATGTCATTACTCCTTTAATGCCGGGGGGAATGACATCAATCAGTCGGGGGTTAGTTGAGGCCAAAACCATGTTCGACGCGGATCCCGCTCCGGCTGCCAGTAAGGCAGCGATCATCATTACCGATGGGGTGAACACCACCGGCCCGGACCCAACCACGCCCATACCGGACTACGTGGCCGCAGGCATAAGAATATTTTCAATTTCTACCGGTGATGCGTCTAATTCAAGCACTTTATCTGATATTTCCAACAATACACGGGGCACTCGCGTGGACCGTCGCGATGGTACTGCGTTAGTAACCGCCATGGCAGAGCTTTGGGCCAACTATAACAACTCGGGTATTGTAATCCCCGAGACAGTATATACAGTGAATGTTGGCAAAAAGCCGAGATCGGATAAGCAGTTCATGGCAGCTAATACAACCGACACAAGCGCAGCAACGTACACACCCGGCGTTCAACAAATGCAATTTATTGTGGAAGACGCAACGGAAACTTTCACTGCCGTATTGGCCGGCAATATGAATGATATGACAGGATTCGGTGTGCGGGTTGGTCTGCGTTCACCCAGCGGCGTAATGACTGACAGCGCAAGTCCCGGCCCCGATGTGCAAGTCGTTAGCGACCCGTATTTTACAGTTGTGAGATTGACGGGCCCCGAACCTGGAATTTGGACACTGCTGGTAACAGCCGCAACCGGTGCTGCGCCAATACAAACGGGCAAACTCATATTGCTGTCGGATAATCCGCGCACGGACTTATTTGCCGATACCAAACCCAGGTACATAACGGATCCCGCCGCAAGCGCCGAATTGTCGTTGTTTCCGATTTACCATACTGGTTTACGCAACGTAGACTGGAACATAAGCCTGATACAACCCGATGGCACTAGCCGTGCCATGTGGGCGGAGGCCGGATTCAAACCATTTCAATATAAATCGACTATCAGCGGGTTTCCGTACTCGGGTATTTACAAATTTAACGTTAATCTAAGAACCACAGCAGCAACCTCCAACGATCCCGGTGAGACCCGCCCGGGAACGAATCCGCCCAACACCGTTGTTGTGCCAAGCCTGAATCGCAGCACCGGTGTGTATGTATTTGCGGATGTGGGCCGTTGGCCCTGTCCTGATCCGGGCGGTGATTGCGATGGTGACGGTATTGACGAAGGTGAGCCCGGTTTGGATAGTGATGGTGATAAAATACCTGATGCAATCGATCACGATTCCGATAACGATGAGATACCCGATGCTGTGGAAGGTGATAAGGATCCGGATAATGATGGCATACCCAGCTATCTTGATACCGATTCAGATGGTGACGGTATACCGGATGTGGATGATCGACCAGCAGTGCGACCCAAAGATGAAACGGACTGCGTACGTTTCTGCGGTTATGAACGCACCCAGTTCTGGCTGCTCCTTGTTTTGCTGCTCATTATCGCAATGGCATTAATTGGATTACTCATATGTTGCTTGCGTAAAAAAGGGTAACAGCCAGATTGAGAGGGATGCTTATCGCATCCTTCTCATCCTTCCTTTTGTATAGCGGATATCGAAGGCAGAAAATTTGTACTGGCAATAATTCGAAATTCTAACTCGCCCCTTCTATTTCCTTTATTTCGGCAAGAAACTGTTCGGTGAACTGGGTAACCGCTTCCCAATTGGTGTATTCGTGATCTTGTGAAGTGTCGGTGTTGCCACCCTCTTTTTTAGAGATGATCTGCATGATCTTTCGGGTGATAAAACCATATTGGGTGTATTTGACGGCGCCGGCAAAGGTTTCTATTAAATTTGGTTGCCAGTTGGTGTCTTTAACAAAGTTTGGGCCAAAGGATCTGGCTTCTGTTTGTTCTTTTTCGTTTGCGCTGTTAATGGCCATACAGACAGTGAAAAACGACGATGGTACTTGGTTGAGCCAATCACTGTGTTCAATGATAAATTTTTTTAAATAGCCGGGGTATTTTCCCATGTGGATCGAGCCACCGATAATGGCCGCATCAAAGGGATCGGTGCTGAAGTCATTGGGCAAGTGCTCGCCCAACTGGGTAGTGGCTTGATGGCCATGGTGGCGAATGACTTCGGCAATAAAGTGTGCGATTTTTTCCGTTTGACCTTCTTTGGTGGCAAATAATATCAATATATTCATCTGGCTTGTCCTTGGTTGGGTAGTTCCTATTGTTTAGATCGAGTTGCGTGCGTGACAGGCATTGACCGAGAAATAGTAAATCCAGCCCAGCACCATTAATAGCATAACGAGTATCATGCCGCTAGTGTAGTGTTTCATATAAAACGTGCATTTAGAAAGCCGCTCAAAGCGCGAGTGCGAGGCGCAGAGCGCAGGGAATGTCGGCTACCTTTCCAA
>JASFLF010000296.1:0-5233 GCA_050118235.1 Gammaproteobacteria bacterium
TTCTGACCGATCAACTCCGTGCTGTTATATTGACTGATGTCGCAGAACCTGTCGTTTACATAGGTGATAAGGCCTTTGGCGTCGGTAATCGCCACAATGGCGTGTTGGTCCAAGGCGTATTTCTGGAAATTCAATTCCGCTAACATGTGTTGTACTTGTAAATCCCTCTGTTTTTGCTCTGTGATGTCGTGCGCTGCTCCCAGCAAGCGTAAAGATTTCGTTGATTCCTCCCGTATCAAATCACCCAGCACATGTAACCAGCGAACTTCGCCGCCCGGCAATACGATTCTATGTTGTATATTATATTGTTGCTTTCCTTGCAGCGTGGCGTTGATGGCTTGTAGCACGGATTCCCGGTCGTCACGGTGTACCGAGTGTATATAGTCATCAAAATCAATGCTCCCGGTCTGGGGCGCGCGACCGAAGAAGGTTTTCGTGATTTGTGAACAAATCAGTTCTCCGGTTTGTATGTTCCATTCCCAGGTGCCGATATTGGCCGCCTCCTGGCTCAATCTCTGGCGCAACTCGCTGGCGGCGATTCGTTGATGTTTTGCGGCCAAGCGGGTTGCCATATGGTTAACGGCCATACCCAGTATTGCCAGTTCGTCGGAACCTCGTAAGTCGGTGCGTGCCGTGAAGTCGCCAGCGGCCAGCCGAGTCGTGGTCTGAGTCACTTTACTCAAACGCCGGGTGATGAGTAAATGCAGCGTCAGCCACAGCAATCCGGCCAAACCGATTGCAAACAAGGTAAACATGGCGACATGTTGTTCAATAGTGCGGTTTACCCTGGCTTTTGCTTTATCCAGGGATTTTTCAATAACCACCAAGCCCACGTTGACAGGGCGAAGCCGGTGCGATTCCTGTTGCAAATAAGCCGGATAAACGGCCAATAGTGTCTGTCGGTCTTCGCCGAGCTCGATTACACCGGCTTTGCTACCCATGACATCTTTTAGCAAATTCCTCCGCACGTGTGGCAATACTAAGCCTATATGCTTGCCTATGCGTTCCCGGCGAATGGCAACAAGTATGGTTCCTTTTGCGTCGACCAGTATCGCGGTTCGAATTTGATCGCTGGTGGCCAGAGAAGTGAGTAACGATTTGATGGCATCGTTATCGTTTCTGCGCAATAAAGTGTTCACACTGCCTTGTACCACATCCATGAGATAGCGGAACTCTTCATGCCCTTTCAGTTCCGCATCGCGAGCCCCCATAGCTTGCAATAGCAGCAAACCGCCACCGGCCATTAGCGCGGCAAATAACAACAATAAGAGTGGAATCGTCGTTCGTATGGTAAGGGGAAACGTCACGGCTGCACTCGCTGTAACAGGGAGGGGGAGAATAAGCCGTCAAGATTCAGCGTTTTTTGCAATTGATGTTGATTTCGCATGACGGTTTGTAGCTTCCGGGCGGTGGTCTTCAAGCTGTGGTTGCCAGCGCTTAGTGATTCGAGGTTTTCCTGGTATCCGGGAAAGCGAACGCCTTTGCTGGCCTTTATATAGTCTTGCACGCTCAGGTCCGACAACGGCGCGAGGTAGCGTATGGCTTCAGAGGGTTGGTTTTGCATATATTTTAGCGCTTTAAACCAGGCGACGACTAACGATTGAATTTTATGTGGATAACGTCGAAAGCAATCACTGTGCACAACAAGCACATCAACGATTTCACCGGCAATTCGGCTGCTGTCAAATACGGTATGGGCGCCGTTGTTAAGCAAGCGGCTGCGCACCGGCTCGAACGTAACCACCGCATCCACTTGCCTGGAGAGAAAAGCGATTTCGTGTTCGCCAAACTCCAGCGACTGCGTTTTGATGTCCTGCGAGGATAATTTTGCCAATTCCAAGGCCCGGCTCAGTAAATACGCGCCTACGGCGGATTTTTCCACGCCAATGGTTTTACCGCGTAATGCGCTGATATCGGCGATATCATTGTGGGCGACAATGGCATCGGCACCGGCGGAGATGTCCATAACCAAAATGATTGTGATATCAAAACCATCCTGTTTTAACAACAACGCTTCATCCAGCGTCAGCGCGGCTACCTGAATGACACCATTGCGAAATTTTCGTAACACTTCCGAGGCGGAGGTGAGTTCCAGCAGGCGTACGGTGTGTTCATCGAAATAATTGAGTTGTTGAGCGAGATACAGCGGCCGGTAACCTATCCAATCGTTGCTTGCCACTACCACAGGGGAATCGGGAGCCGGTGTGCACGCCAGCAGGTAGAGACAGAACACGCTCGTTAGCGTTTTCCGCAGATTATTCATATGCCGCTAGAACTCTATCTTTATGTGATTAGCCGATCGATGATCGGCGCGGTTTTTTCCGAAGATTGTCAGAATATAAGAGACTCTACTAAGTAGCGAATTTCATCCAGTTTAAACGGTTTTCGCAAAATTGCGTTTGCCCCCACAAGCTTGGACACCGGCAAGTAGTCAAAGCCGCTTTGTATACCTCCGCCGCCGGAGATGGCAATGACGGGTAATTTAGGCGCAATGCTATTTAATTGCATGATCAGCGCTATACCGTCTTGCTCCGGCATGACGATATCGGTGATGAGTAAATCCACCGGCTGGGAGCGCAGTATTTCATAGGCTTGTTTTCCCGTGGCCGCCTGGATAACATTGCAGCTCTCGCTGCCCAAGGCGTCGCTTAACAAGGTGCGTATGGATTCTTCATCGTCGACAATGAGTATGGTGTGCGGTGTTTTACATTTGTCGGCGGTTGTTGGATGGTTCATTTCTACCTCTGAGATATCAAAAGAGTTCGATCGCCCCGTCGCTGAGATCTTGCTGCTGCACTGATTTTTCGGTTAACTTGTCCGATTGCAGCGAATGCAAGCTGTTGTCGTGATTGGTCTTGAGTTGGATTTTGATGTCGGTAATGAGGCTTTGCAGGTCATCAAGCGCGGGGCGGCATTTATCGGGATGGCAGTTTGTTAAAAAGGCAACGGAATTGCTAAGTATTGAAAGACGTTTCTGCATTAAGCCAATCAGCTGGTTGGTCATATCTTCGAACTGCAGGGATTGCACGGCCAGCGATACTTTCTGGCTGATGTGCTCGGAAATCACCGAGGCCTTTTGCAATTGACCGGCGATGAACTCATTGGAGTTATCCACTTCCTTGATCATTTGCGACAGTTTGTCCTTGGAGCTCAAGCTGAGATTGATGTCGCGGGAGGCTAGTTTGCCAACCACGTAGCCGGCCTCCACTACGGTGTTTTTTACCGTCTCGAAGCGCTCGCGGATTTCATCGCTGAACTGGGTGCTGCGTTGAGACAAGGCGCGCACTTCATCGGCCACCACTGCAAAGCCGCGGCCCACGGTACCGGCCCGCGCAGCTTCTATGGCGGCATTTAACGCCAGCAAGTTAGTTTGTTGTGAAATGCCATCGATTTCATTCAGCAACTTGTAGACGTTGGCAAATTGTCGGTCCATTTCGTTGAGTTTATACACCAGTTCCGTATTACTCTCGTTAGCAACGGTAATGCTGTCAATGAAACCTTGGACGAGGCCCGCGGCCTCCGTGGCGAAACCGTTTTCCCCCGAGCTGTCGGCGGCCAGTGCGGAAATTTTTTCCACCAGGTTCATGGTGAGTTGTTCCTGGTTGTGCGCTTGTTGTTCCAACCCTTGGAAGCTGTCCACCAACCCGGCAATGGCGTTACTTTGGATATTCCGAACCTGGTTTAATTGGGCTTCAACGGCATGGATTTGAGATTGGAAATGGTTGGAGGTGATTTCCATTAAACTGGCAAATTCATCGCGTAAATCTTGTTGCTTGTCGGTCTGTATAGCGTCGGTTATTCGTTGTTGGGAACGTAACGCGGCGGCGGCGTTCGCCAGGCAGACACCCGCCAACAACACACAAACCACGCTTGCGGTAACAGGGCCGGGCAAAAACCAAACAAGGACAATCGCCGCCAGCAAGCTCGTATAAGTAGGCCAAAATAAGTGATGTGATTGCCGCATGCCTCTAGTGCTGCTCCTCGTCTGTGTTCAGCGTCTTCTTTTTATCGAGTTAACTGTTGGAAAAATCGAATAATTCCTGATTCTCAATATCGGTAGCTGAAGCGGAAACCTGAACTGAAAACCTGAACTGAAAACCAGAGCCTGGCTGATAGGTTTTGTTAACTCTTTGATTGATGTGGTCTTTATTAAAGCCGGGGGATTCGTCCATAGTTATTGTGACGATGTATATGCCTTTGTTATAGATGACAAAATTCTCTTATAGCTCTATGCAACTATCCATGTTTTTACTTTTATGTAAGCGAAAAACTGATTGAATTGATATAGCGCAAAGTCAGCAGAAATGGCGACTTTGCGAACTTGGGTGGCGTAGATACCTGGGCGATTTTGAACTACACACTTCACAGATGGACAGTGTGAACAAAACTTCGGGCATGCCAACTCGGCCGGTTTCTCGATCGCAATTTTTACAAGGTGATTTTACTGGTAAAAGTGGAGTGATTCGCCCTCCTTGGGCAGTGGAAGAAAGCCGATTCGTAGAACTGTGCACCCGCTGTGCGGCGTGTGTTGAGCATTGTCCCAGCGCCATTTTACGCAAAGGACGAGCGGGCTATCCCATGGTGGATTTTCGTGCGGGAGAATGTGACTTCTGTGGCGAATGTGTTAGCCGGTGTGAAACCGGTGCACTGCAAGCATCGCAAAATCAAACCGGCGCACCCTGGCAATTAAAAGCGGTGATAGGCGATCACTGCCTGGCGATACAGAACGTGATTTGCCGAACCTGCTCGGAGTTCTGCGAGTCACGTGCGATCGAGTTTCGCTTAAGCGCCGGACGGGTTCCACAGCCGGAACTCATTGAATCTCAGTGTAATGGCTGCGGCGCGTGTTACGCATCGTGCCCCGCAGAGGCGATCTCATTTCATAATCCAGCGTTGTAAGTCAGATTTGGCAGGTAATGATAGGAGTGCACCCATGAACATTTCCGGAGTGGTAGTTCACGCTAGGCCCAGATACATAAAGGCTGTCAGCTCGCAACTCAATACAATGCCTGGCGTGGAAATCCATGCGGCCAGTGACGACGGGCGTATGGTCGTAACCATTGAAAACGACACCGCCACTATGATCGAGACCATGAATTCTTTTCACAGCATCAAAGGCGTGGTGTCCGCTTCATTGATTTATCACCATTTTGACGATTTCGAGCTTGAGTGAGGAGAACGCACATGGGCCTGAGCAGGCGGGAGTTTATTAAAGTCAATGCGATCGCCAGTA
>JASFLF010000297.1:0-5229 GCA_050118235.1 Gammaproteobacteria bacterium
CCTATTCTGGGTTCCAGAACCGTGCCCGCGAAAATTAAGCTGGGCATGGCGGTGGTATTGACCGTGGTGTTGTTACCCATTGTACCCAAAGCGCCGTTGGTCGATCCGCTCAGTAGCAGCGCGCTGCTCATAACGTTCAATCAAATTATTATCGGTGTTGCCATGGGATTGGCGCTGCAGCTGGTATTCGGCATGTTTGTGATAGGCGGGCAAATCATTGCCTATCAAATGGGATTGGGTTTTTCGCAAATGGTGGATCCGCAGTCTGGCCTGCAAGTGCCGGTGGTGAGCCAGTTTTATATTATATTACTGACGTTGATTTTTTTCTCCCTGGACGGCCATTTGGCGTTGATCCAGGTATTGTCCGACAGTTTTGTGTCATTGCCCGTGGGCACAAACGGCTTGAGCAAAGACGGTATGTGGGCTCTGGTGGCTTGGGGCAGTGAAATGTATGTGGGAGCAATGCAAATTGCACTGCCGGCCATAGCGTCCATACTGCTTATCAATTTAACGTTCGGCGTCGCCAGCCGTTCCGCGCCGCAATTCAATATTTTTTCCATCGGTTTTCCCATCACCATGATAATGGGATTTTTCATCATCATGGCGACGCTAACCACCATCTTGCCTCACATCACCAAACAGCTTTCCGCCGCATTTAGCCTGGTGAAACTGTTGGTCGCGGGAGCTTAATCCATGGCGGAAAGCGGCAGCGGCCAGGAAAAAACAGAAGAGGCTACAGCCAAAAAATTACAAGATGCCCGAGAGGAGGGGCAGATACCCCGCTCGCGCGAGTTGGATACGCTCATTATGTTGCTGGTATCCGCCATAGCGTTTTTGATGTTGGGCGAACGGATAGTCGGCGGGCTGCTGGATTTGCTGCGGAGCAACTTCGTGATCGAAAGGGAGATGTTGTTCAACACGGCTATTATACCGGAGTTGTTTTGGCGAGCCGTAAACCAAGGCATTTCCATTTTAATGCCGTTCTTTTTCGTTTTGGTGGTAGCGGCGGTAATCGCGCCATTGCCCATGGGAGGATGGAATTTTAGCACCAAGGCATTGGCGCCAAAATTCGAACGTCTCAATCCCATCAAAGGATTAGGACGCTTGTTCGCCTGGAAAGGCTTGGTTGAATTAAGCAAAGCGTTGGTTAAATTCCTGATTGTAGCCAGCGCGGGTTGGTTTTTACTAATGGAAAAGTTGCCAGGTTTTTTAAGCTTGGGCAATCATACCGTTGGCGAAGGCTTGAGCCAAGTCGGCAGCGAGCTAATCTGGGTGTTTTTGTTGTTGAGTTGCACCCTGATTGTGGTGGCGATTGTGGATGTCCCCTTTCAACTTTGGGATTACCATCGCCAACAGCGTATGACACGCCAGGAAATCAAAGATGAGCACAAAGACACGGAGGGCAGTCCCGAGTTAAAGAGTAAAGTGCGCAGTACACAACGGGAAATCGCCATGCGCCGCATGATGGAAAAGGTGCCCCAGGCCGATGTGGTGATCACCAACCCCAGCCATTATTCGGTAGCATTACGCTATAACCAGATCAACATGAGTGCGCCCATTGTAGTGGCTTCCGGTGTTGATTTGGTCGCGCTGCAAATCCGCCGTATTGCCCAGGCTCATGAAGTGCCTATTCTCGAAGCACCGCCGTTGGCACGTGCCTTGTATCACAGTACAAAAATAGATCAGGAAATTCCGGCGGGACTATATTTGGCTGTGGCACAAGTACTTGCATACATTTATCAATTGAAACAATACCAAACTCATGGTGGTGTGCAACCGCAACCTCTGGTTGATCTTCCCATTCCCGATGATTTAAGGCGGGACTAGCCCCATGAGCAGTGTTAGCGCTATTTTCCGACAATTAATCCGCAGCGGCCTGGGAGCACCGCTGCTGGTCATGGTCATTCTGGCCATGATGGTAGTGCCGTTACCGCCTTTCATACTAGACATATTATTTACCTTCAATATATCCCTGGCCATGGTGGTGTTGCTGGCGGGGGTGTATGTCAAACGGCCGCTGCAGTTTGCGGTATTTCCCACCGTACTGTTAGTGTCGACCTTGTTACGTCTGAGTTTGAACATTGCCTCGACGCGTGTGGTATTGCTGCAAGGTCATACCGGCACCGATGCCGCGGGTAAGGTTATCCAGGCATTCGGCGAATTTGTCATTGGCGGAAATACCGCCGTGGGTCTGGTGATCTTTTTAATCCTGGTGATTATCAACTTCGTCGTGGTGACCAAAGGCGCCACGCGCGTGGCCGAAGTCAGCGCCCGCTTCACTTTGGATTCCATGCCGGGCAAGCAGATGGCTATTGATGCCGATCTCAATGCTGGCATTATTACCCAGGAAGAAGCCAAAACCCGACGCGAAGAAATCAGTCGCGAAGCGGATTTTTACGGCTCTATGGACGGTGCCGGCAAGTTTGTCCGTGGCGATGCCGTGGCAGGCATATTGATTTTAGTCATTACTATCATCGGCGGACTCGCTGTAGGCATGTTGCAACACGACATGCGCTTAACCGATGCTTTGCAAAACTACACCTTGTTGACCATAGGCGATGGTTTGGTGGCACAGATTCCTTCGCTGTTGTTGTCCACGGCCGCCGGTTTGATGGTCACCCGTGTGTCATCGGAAAACGACATGGGCGTGGATGTGCTTGCCCAATTATTTGACAATCCCAAAGCATTGGCGGTGACCGCAGGGGTTGTGGGCGCTATGGGTTTAATTCCCGGCATGCCCAATTTTTCTTTTATCCTCATCGCTTCAGCAGCGGGGTGGGGGGCGTATTGGTTGTCCAAACGCAAGCGCTTGCAAGCGGTGCAAGCGGCGGCCCCGGTTCCGGTGGAAAAGCCTCCCGAGCCGAAAGAGCTTAGTTGGGATGATGTGCAGCCAGTGGATTTGATCGGTTTGGAAGTTGGCTACCGAATCATACCGTTGGTTGATAAAAATCAGGGCGGCCAATTAATGGCGCGGATAAAAGGCGTGCGCAAGAAATTGTCTCAGGAGTTGGGTTTTCTTATTCCACCGGTGCACATTCGCGATAATCTGGACCTTTCGCCCAATGCCTACCGCATCACTTTGATGGGTGTCATCGTAGGGGAAGCGGAACTGCATCCCGAACGGGACATGGCCATCAATCCGGGGCAAGTGTTTGGAACTGTGCAAGGCATTGCCGGCCGTGATCCGGCTTTTGGTCTGGAGGCGGTATGGATAGAGGCTGCGCAGCGTGAGCATGCCCAAAGCCTGGGATATACCGTGGTGGATGCCAGTACCGTCGCGGCCACTCATTTGAGTCACTTGTTGCAAAAACATGCCGATGAACTGTTGGGCCATGAAGAAGTACAACACTTGTTGGATAATTTGGCCAAGGTTGCGCCCAAGCTAGTGGAAAATCTAGTGCCTAAGCAATTGCCTGTGGGTACAGTGTTAAAAGTATTGCAAAGCTTGTTACGCGAAGGAGTACCGATAAGAGATATCAGGACTATTGCGGAAACCCTGGCCGAGCATGCACCCGGCACGCAAGACGCCGGTATTTTGACAGCTGCAGTACGCGTGGCATTGGGTCGATCCATCGTGCAGCAAATCACTGGAACGGCTCAAGAAATTCCGGTCATGACACTAGACCCTGCTCTGGAACATTTGTTGCATCAGTCGGTCTCGGGCAACGCTGAACAAGCAGCAGGATTTGAGCCCGGTTTGGCGGACCGTTTATTACAATCCTTGGCTGATAACACACATAGACAAGAAGCCTCCGGCCAGACTCCTATCCTGTTAGTCGCAGCGTCTGTTAGAGCTCTGTTGTCACGGTTTGTACGGCCAAGCATACCAAACTTGCATGTTCTGTCGTTTAACGAAATACCAGATAACAAGCAAATTAAGATCACTGCAACTGTGGGCGTAACCAGCAATGCCGCTTAGTCAAAGCGGCAGTCAGACTGTACTGCCATATCAGTCACAGCAAGCGTTTGAGGCGTGAAGGATGAAGATCAAAAGATTTTTTTCACAAGACATGCGTTCCGCCATTCGCCTAGTGCGCGAAGAACTGGGCGCAGATGCCGTTATACTGTCCAACGACAGAGTTAACGGTGGTGTGGAAATTGTTGCCGCCGTGGATTATGACGAAGCTATTTTAGAGCCTTCCGCCGCTTCCACCGAAAGACATTTCTCACAGGCTGAACCTAATTCCAATTCCCATAGCAATAAAGCGGTCGGCGCTGAACAAGCCAGAAGGAATAATCCGCATGCCACAGTAAACAGCAACGCCCGCAATAGTCAACGCAATAACCAGCGTGCGGCTGAAAACGATCGTGGTAGCAATAACACCGCCCGCCAAGCGCCGGCACAATCCGCATCAAGGGTAAATCAGCATCCGTCACGAACTGAATCTCATAAAACACAACGTGCTGCTGATTATGCGTCCACGGCAAAGCAGTCGGGTTTCGAGGATTTCAGCGATGAGTTGCTGAATGATGAAGAATTTCTGGATGCCGATGAATACTTGGCTGATATCGGAACGGGTGATACCGGAACAGGGAATATCGAGGCAGGTGAAATCGGGGAATACGGTAACCAGCATCTTAACAGCAGTTTACACAATAGAATTGAATCGGCGTTTAAGCCTGCCGCTAAGAAGGAATCACCCTATTTGCGCAATCAAAACGACCACCAGACAAACGCGTCGGCTGAGTTTTACACGTTGGATGAAGCTTTGCCTGAAGAGGTCAAAGTCAATGACACTTTGTACGACACCGAGCAAGCACAGAAATTTCCCCACGAGTTGGTAAACGGTAAAAATGCCGATGGCGACGGTTCTTACTCTGTGTGGTCGCAAGAACCCACCTTAGTGGCCATGCGCAATGAGATTACCAACTTGCGAGGTATGCTGGAACAACAGCTCACGGGTCTGGCCTGGAACGACCTGAAAAAAAATAATCCCCTCAGAGCCAAGCTCATTAAGCAGTTATTGGAACTGGGTTTTGGTCCGGAGTTGGCCAATCAAGTCATACAAAGTTCCGAGGGCCAAAGCGATGATTATCGCAAGGCTTGGCAAATGACTTTATCCTCGCTGGCGGAGAAGTTACCCATACAGGACGATGACGTGGCGTTGTCCGGTGGGGTGGTCGCTTTAGTAGGGGCCACCGGCGTGGGTAAAACGACGACAATAGCCAAACTGGCGGCGCGATACGCGCTGCGCCATGGACGCAACAGTATTGTTTTGATCACCACCG
>JASFLF010000298.1:0-5220 GCA_050118235.1 Gammaproteobacteria bacterium
ATAAACTCATCCTACGTAGAGTTGGCATAGCCTACCATATTGGTTTGACCACCATTCCTGTGCGTGGCTGAGACTCCGGTCGGCAGTACGGTAAAAAACGGAGATAAACCATTGTCCTATTGGGATAGCCGAAAACATTTCAACTACTATCAACAAGTGCTGAAATACGCGAAAAAATACGTACCGCAAGGGCATAATGTGCTGGATGTGGGAGGCGGTGATTGTAACTACATTAGCTGGTTTTCATGGATTACGTATAAAGAGGTTGTGGATATAAAAGCGAGCAAACCCATCGATGGGGTGGTAAGTACACGTTGTGATTTTTTAGAATACAAACCTAAGCATGTTTTTGATCTGGTACTTTGTTTGCAGGTTTTGGAGCATTTAGAAGACCCCCGCGCTTTTTGCGATAAACTGCTATCCACTGGCCAACATATTATCGTATCTGTGCCATACCAATGGCCTGAAGGTACGTGCGTGGGTCATATTCAGGACCCTGTAGATGAAAAAAAGCTTCAATCATGGATGCGGCAGCCGGCTTTAGAGAAAAATATTGTAACGGATGGAAGGATGCGCCGCCTAGTGGCGATTTATAAAAGTGGTGCTAGCCCGCATTTCTCACCAGGCGGCGGTAAACGTGCGTAAGAGATTGCCATGGCAAAGCAAAGGTTAAAGTACAAAGAAGCAGAGTGTTATTCGATCATGCCTATCGCGGTTCAGGCTTGTCTTCGTATCCGTAGGCTTGCTCTTCACTTTTGTACTAGGAAGTACTTATGCCACAAAGCACAAGGATGTGCGAAAGCGGCCAAACCGTAGCTACGGCTACGCTTTTCGCTCCAGAGCGGCGCCTACGAATACGGGCAATGGTACAGGGATGTACCGTTTATGGAGCAAAGGACGTAATCCTGCGCCTGCTCCCGCGACCCTGGTGAGAAATGCGAGCTAGGGGCAGTTGGATGGAAAATCAATCATTCAAATTTCGAAGTGTCTGAATATGATTTAAATCAGGATGCACTTTGACACCTAACCCAGCGGCATAGGTAAAAAAATAATTACCACGAAGTACACGAAGGCCACGCATAAAGTCTGTTTTTCTTGGACATCGTGGTGAAATACATGCCGGTGGCTTAATCCTGTGCCTATATGAACTCCGAAACATGTGTGAACTAAGTTAAAAAGAATCACCGGGCCAGATCATGTCCATCCAACTTTGTGGCAGATTGGGATCTGACACGAATGGCACTTAGTTAAGCCAATTCGTAGGGCGGGTTAGCGTTTTTTGCGAAACCCGCCATAATATTTTGGTGGATTACGGCGCAAAAAGCGCGCCTAATCCACCCTACTTCAAGCATTTAGTCTTTAACTAAGCGCCATTAGGATCTGACACCGGTTCTATTGTGTTTGACCTAAAAAAATAGGTTAAACGCTTTAGTGCTACTTATTACAAACCCAGCTCCACCGTGAATTTGCGGATCTTGCCGGTGTCCGCTCTGGCGGTATCTTCCACTTCCAGTTGCCATTTGCCTTGAGGATTTTTACCCAGCAAATTGCTAAGGTCCGGCGTATTCACGGTGTCGAAGGTTCGCTTGATATTATTGGTGCCGCCACCGAACTTATTGTGCAGAATAATCGGCGTTTGGTTCATGTTTTGTGGCGTTTTAAGTTGCACGATAAGATCGCCAATATAGGTATGCTCTATATCCAAGATGACCTTAATGCTTTTAACCGGACTGTCATCTCCGACGGATAAGGACAGCGTTGATGTGTTTAAGTCTTTAATAGCCACATCTTGCACCGCCGTATGAATAGCCGTGTATTTTGGCAGCGCAGGTCGGGCCAGTGTGGCGGCTTTTTTCGCGTTTAACCGGCCGTAGCCGTAATGTGTGCTGCGCCCTTCCGCATTATAGTTGCCGTTATTGTTATCGATTTTGTCGCAGCTTTGTTTCATGACCTCCTTGACTTCATCCCATCGTAAATGGGGATTGCGAGCGATAATAATCGCGGCTACACCGGCCGCGCCGGGGCATGAACTGGAGGTGCCGCCAAAAGCGTTGGTGTAGTTGCCGTTGTCGTCGCCCAGTGTCGGTTCCCCGGGATTATAGCCGTCCGGCCCGGTACGATCTGTGGTCCAAATCCCCGGCGTAACCGTTTCGGGAGAAAAATCACTGCTGGGAAAAGTGCACCATAGGGATTCACCGAAATCCGAGTACACTGTGTGGGTGCTATGGTCGTTGCTTGCCCCAACGGCGATGACCTTATCGTAACTGGCATAGCCATCGTTATCGACACTTTCACCACCATTGCCCGCCGCCCAGGTAATGATGCAACCTTTACCGTTGCGCCCATTGCGAGTGGCCCAATCGATAGCCAGTCGTGTCGAATCCGGCAAGGGTACTACTTGGTTGTGAGACGGATCATTGGGATCCCACCAAGGTCCGTCAGCCGGTCCCCAACTACAGGAAATTACATCGGCACCGTGTTGCGCGGCCCAATAAAAAGCATCGGCTTCCGCTTGTGAGCCCAACCCGGACGCCAGACGAATGGGGATTAGGCGCGCCTTAGGCGCAACACCGGCGGCACCGAACAGGCCATCCGCGCATGCCACGCCGGCACAGGCAGTGCCGTGGTTATCACCGGCATGAGGATTGGGATTGTTGGTGCCGGCAGTAACATCGCGCGGGGCGATGATTTTCCCGCTGCTCAGAAATTCTTCGTGATTTATATCAACGCCATTATCGATAATGGCTATCGTGGTGCCTTCCCCCTGGCTCAGAGCCCAGGCCGCCTCTACCGCCGCGTGTGCATTGATACGCTGGCCGTTGATTGTGGTCGCCTTGAGATGCCATTGTTGCGGAAACGCCTGGCGATAAGCCATTTCGCGAATTAACTCCGGATGACACAGTTCAACCGCCGACTGTTTTTGCAGTAATTCAGCCGCGATATCAAATATGGCTTGGCCGGTGCCTTCATCGGCGTTGACGACAAAAGCGTTGTGGGCGTAATCCACTGTTCTTTTGGTGTTGAGCTTGTAGTCTTGCAGGATCTTTTTGCAATCCCGCTTGCTGGCGTCGTCTGCAAATTTAATGAAAAAATTTTCCGTATAAAGGACCGGTGCGTTGGACTGTGGGTCCACTAGAGTTCTGCCTGCAAATCGTAACGCTTCTTCCTTTTTCAGTTCCTTGCGCGCTTCATCCCGTGACACATGCGCATTGGTGCTCAATACTTCCACTCCCGCCTCCGGGTAACGCACAACGGATTGCAGTTCCCCTACCAGGGCGCGGCCCTTTTTCGAAAGTGGTAACATATCCAGCGGTAATTTACGCTTTGAGCGAATGACAATGGTATCTTTACCTTCGTCAAGATTGTATTGTTGTCCTTGTTTTCCTCGATATTGATAAGTAGCCATCAGGTCCTCTCCTCTGATTGTCAGTAAATGAATCGTAAAGATTTGTGTTTGCTACAATTGTTATATTCAGACGCACACCAACCCAACCAAGAACTGCAATGAAAGAATTTTTTTCCAACTACCCGAAAAAAATCAAAGCGTCCACGCAACACGCTGAAAATTACTACGTGATACAAAAAGGCCTTTATGCTGTACAGGGTGAAGTTCCTCCGCCTTGTAAAGCGGCCACTATGGTCACCCTAGAAGAAGGGAAGATAGTCATATGCAAGGGCAATCCTGACGAGCTCCCTCCGTCGGTGGACCGTAACGCCATCACGCCGGTGTATGCATTAGAGCCCAGCGGTCCGTTGGCCGTTCCAACTGGACTCGTTCTAATTCGCTTTGCGGACAACATTATCGCCGTTGACCAGAAACAAGCGCTTCAGCGCATAGGATATATAATAGACCAAGAACTAGCCTACGTACCGTATGCACTATGGTTGAAATCCGCCGACGGCAACATCGCCTTTGCACTGAATAATGTATCGTTGCTGGAAGCCCAACCCCATGTGGAAAACGTCGAACCGCAATTGCTGATGGAGTCAGTACACCGTGGCTCCAACGCCCGCCCTTTGTAAAGAGATCCGGCATCTAACGCACGCCAATCAATCTTTTCGATAGGCGCCCGGCTGCAATAACGTAATGCATGGTATCTGCGTTTGTTGGTTTTGCTACAAACTAGTGAGTCCAAGATAATGCTGGGAATAATCGTAACACTTTGTTTTGTAGTGATTTAATTCCGGTTCCCGGATGTGGTATGAAAATGGCACTATTAATTAAAAGGTTAATTCAACTAGTAAAATACTGATGAAGACATTTCTTGACTGGTCCGGTTACAAGGACGCTGGCATGGGCGATGCCTACGCCGACATTCCCAAGATCGGCGGCGATTTTGCCAAAGCCGTTTCGGTCTGCATCAATAGCCGTCAATGTGAGACAAAACTAAAAGGGGTGATGTGTCCCAGCTTTCGCGTGACTGACCAAGTATCGCTTTCCACAGGCGGCCGTGTGCGTTTGTTAAAAGCCGCATTGAACGGTGAGTTGGGCGATGTACCATTTACAGATCCAAATTTAGTTGATGCGATGGCCTTGTGTGTGGCCTGTAAGGGTTGTAAGCGCGAGTGCGAAAACGAAGTCGATATGGCCATGATTAAAATCGAGTACCTGGCCCAACGCTATCAACACACCAAACCTAGTCTGCGTACTCGACTGCTTGCCAATTTATCCGCCAACTTGCAGTACTACGGTTGTTTTCGGTATCTGCCAAAAATTCGAAATCGTTTACCCTGGTTGGCGAAACTGGGGGAGGCCGTATTGGGTTTAAGTGCCAAGCGCACGTTGCCGGAATTAGCCAAACACTCATTTGAAAAAGCACGGACCAACAAATCAAGAAACTCAAAGCCGTTATTAAACGAAACCCCGTTTGTCGGCGAAGTGGTATTGCTACTGGATACGTTTACCAACAACTTCTGTCCCGAAAATGCCGAGGCGGCAATTCGTGTCTTGAATTACGCGGGTTATAGGATTTATATCGCCGATACGGACGTACAAAATACTGACACCAGTCGTCCTTTGTGTTGTGGGCGTACACAATTGGCCAATGGTCTGGTGCAGGAGGCCACGGACAATGCACGTCGAATGATTAGTGCTCTTTTACCCCATGTGGAGGCCGGGCGTCAGGTGATCGGCCTGGAGCCGGCCTGCCTGTTGGCGATCCGTGATGATTATAAATTCCTTGGATTGGGCGCGGCCGCTGATAAAATTGCTAGCAATGC
>JASFLF010000299.1:0-5196 GCA_050118235.1 Gammaproteobacteria bacterium
TTGGCGTCTTCCATTTTTCGCGACGCATATTCCATGATCCGACCTACGGCATCTTTGTCGAAAGCCTGCAGTTCTTGTTTTTTGATAAGCGTCCCGACCAGATGTGCATAAATTTGTATATTCTCCGGAGAACGATCAATACTAACATCGAAGTCAGCGGCCACTTTAAACAGTTCGCAGAACTCGGGGTCGTAGGCTTGCAATAGATAATATATATAACGGTCGCCGAACAATACCACTTTGACATCCAATGGTATACCCTCAGGCTCCAACGACACAGTACTGACAAAACTGTACAACTCACCCAACGATTGAATTCGGATTTCTTTGGCTTTTAAGACGCGCTTTAATCCTTCCCAGGCAAAAGGCTCCAGCAATACCTTTCTCGCGTCCAACACCAAAAATCCGCCGTTGGCTTTATGCAACGCGCCGGCTTTGATCAGCATAAAATCGGTAATCAGCGTGCCCATGTGGGCAAAATGCTCCACGCGTCCAATCAGGTTTTGGTATACCGGGTTGTCTTCGTATACGATGGGAACGCCTTTGGAATCGCTATGATCGACTAGCAAATTTACTTGGTAACGGCGATGATTCGCCAAGTCATCAGCCTCGCGTTTTAAAACCACGTTGCGATCATCTTGCTTGAGGAATTCGTCGACATTATCGACGACGTCTTGCAGAACCGCGTCCAGATAACCGCCCACTTCATCCACATCCTGGTATTTGGTTTTCAATTCTTCAATAAGATGTTCCACGGCCAACGTCGCCACTTCGCGATTGAGTTTTTTAATTTCCATGCGCAATTCCCGTTGCCAGCGCGGCTCTTGGCGAATCAAATTACTGAGTTTGTCCTGCAGGATTTCGACTTCTTTTTCGTAGTGTTTTTTGTCTTCCTTGCTTAAGGTGTCATATTCTTCCGGGGAAATCACATGACCGTCTTTAATAGGCGCCAAAGTAAAACCGCTGCGGGTTCGCAGCAATTTTATGCCACGCTCTTCGGCGTCTTTTTCAAATTCGGCGAAGGCCTGATCGCGCTGCTTGGAAAAACGTTCTTCCAGTTCCTGGATTTTGGCGTGATATTCGTCGGTCTCAAACACCGAGGGAATCACAGAGCGTAATTCATCCACCAAGTTGGACATGTCGCTTTTGAATTCCCGACCCCGGCCCGCGGGCAATATCATGGCATTGGGTTTATGGGGTTGGTCAAAGCTGTGCACATAACACCAGTCCGACGGTGTTGCAGTATTCTCTGCTTGTTTTTCTAGAAATTGACGCACAATGGTTTCTTTGCCTAACCCCGAGGGGCCGTGCACAAACAAGTTGTAACCGTGTTTGCGCATATGCACGCCAAAATGAAGGGCTTCCATGGCCCGTTCCTGGCCGACAATTTGCTCCAAAACCTTTAAGTCATCGGTGGTGGAGAACTTCAATAACGATGTGTCAATGCGGGAATATAATTCCTCTGGTTTTAAGGCGGGTTTTAATGCCTGGGGTTTTGATACCTTTAGATCAGCCATGGTTTTCCTTATTTTATTGGGCAGAGCGTGATTAATTCTTGTTCACAGTTACTCTTGTTCACAGTAATTATAGGCCATTGGTTTTAGACCATGAATTATTGAGAGTTTAATACGCTATCGGATTCGAATTGTGCAATTATTCAGATAACTATCTGATTTTATTTAACTATCAATACTATGCAACACTTAGGTGGGCGCATAGGAGCACTGCCGGGTGGATCACCCGGCAACCATGTAGATAAGAGGAGTATTCTAACAATAAGAAAACTGGGAGGTCATGCCTTTTCTGTATACACCCCCCCTTTGTTGGGGGTGGGGGGATGTCGGTATCGAGAGTTTAGTGCACCATCCGGCTGACGCTGGCTGGGGCAGTCTGCTCGCTGTCTTTTAACGACTTGGACGCGCCAGGCTCATTGGGTTCAACATGCAGACTTTCAGGCGTCGAGGGTGGTTGCAAGGCTTCAACCTCTTCTTTTTTAGGTTGCTCGGCCTGCTCTTCCGGTTGCACAGCCGATACTCCTCCTTCACCTTGAGAGGGTTCTTCACCTATTGCACTTTCCATTTTGTGAACCTGTGCCGCTGGTTCTTCATCCTGTGGTTCCGGTTTTTGCGCGCCAACCGTTCGTTGTTCGGCAGCGACTTGAGCGTCTATTTCGTTAACTTGTGTTTCCGGAGTCGCAGCCGGATTCTCTGTTACGGCTTCGTGCGTAGCGGCATTTTTGGCAGCACTGTCCAGTAATTTTGTGGTCGGCATTTCCAATTGCGCCACGTTGATTTGACTATCACACAGTTCTTTGGCCCCCATAGCCAAGTGATCGTGTACGGCTTTGTAACTTTCTGTCATGGAATTTACCAAGCTTGCTGTCTTCAAAAAATGTTCTGTAACTTGGGACTGGTAGCCCTTTAACTGTTGTTCCGCAGACTCCAGCTTTTGCTGTAGCACTTTTTTCTGTTTGTTGGTCACATCATCCAATCGAGCGAAGTATAAGCCCGCTATGATCCCAACGACTAAACCAATACCTAAAAATAAAACCCAAGTGATCATTTAAACCTCCAAATAAGCCATTAGCGTCAGACAGTAACTCGAATATCGTCCAGGTTATGCAAAAGTGTAGCAAGCATTGGCGAAATTGCCATTCAATACCTGGGGAAACTGCTGAAAATTGTCTATTGGATAGGTTGAGTTCGCAAAGGTTCATCGTTTCCATTTTTGCGGCTCGACAATCCGAACCAATTCCATGAATCCTTCTTAAACCTCGGACATAAATATGAGGTAAACGAAACCATGCAGCTATCCGGATGCAGTGACTCCATCAGGCGAATCGACACTTTTCAAACATTGAATGGATTAAAATTGTATCGTACTTGCTGTTGAATAAGTTTGTAGTGTTATCACCTACACCAATGTCGCGTATGCTTATCTGATTTCGTTTATAAGTAGTTACTTTTTTTTGTTTTAAAATATAACACGACAACATTATCAATCTTCGTTATATAAACCTCATTAAGAAATAGTAAAACTCGATTTAGAGCAGTTCTATATTACAGTGTGAAAACCATTTATACGCATTGGCGAAAGATAATCTGGGACAGTGTTCCCAAAAAGTCATTATAAAAAATTTATACTAAATCAATGGCTTTTTAACTTTACAAATAGCACATTTATAATTCATACTTACTTCACGTTTGAAGGAAGTACCGATGAAAACAGGCTACAAAATTCTTCGGTAACTTAACTAAGCGACTTATTTCATATACTAATATACGATTTCTGTCTGGTTTCTGTCTGTAGTAAGCCCAGCCCGAAGGATTTTTACTTCGGGCTTTTTTTTGCCTTCCCGCGTATCTTCCTAACAGTTTTCTTAAATCCCGGACGGGACCTTTCCTTGCCTCCAATCCTATAAGCCTGTTGTGGTCCATCCACGTCGAAACCGTTAATAACGCGCTGATAACCAAGACCAAGAAACTTTCTCAACAAAATAAGGTCTTTTTGAGATGTATACGGCCCGGGCATCCCCTTCGGCATAGACTATTCTTTATCTAGGGTTTAGAACGATAACTGCATCGATAACAATTTTGAAAAAATAGGATACCACCAATGAGAAGAATGAAGACGACTCTTATTTTACTGTCAATGGTGATGACACTTGGGATTTCACCATTGGCCACAGCGGGCTTACCGTTATCACTGCTTTCCAGCGACATTCCATCGTTGGCCCCCATGCTGGAAAAAACCATCCCCGGCGTCGTGAACATTTCCACCAAAACCAAAATTCGCGTGCAGGAAAATCCATTGTTCAGCGATCCGTTTTTCCGGCGATTTTTCGATATACCCAGCGTACCCCGTGAACGGGAAAGTCAAAGTTTGGGCTCCGGCGTTGTTATCGATGCGGAAAAAGGTTACGTCATGACGAACAATCACGTTATTGACAAAGCCGACGAAATTACCGTGACACTGGGTGACCGGCGCAACTTCTCTGCAAAAGTGATCGGCACGGACCCGGAGGTGGATTTGGCGGTTATCCAGATAGACGCCGATAATCTTACCGCCGTACCCTTATCAGATTCGGACAAGTTGCGCGTTGGCGATTTTGTCGTCGCCATTGGCAATCCGTTTGGATTAGGGCAAACCGTCACCTCCGGAATCGTAAGTGCACTAGGACGCAACAATTTAGGTATCGAGGGCTATGAAGACTTTATTCAAACCGATGCGTCCATCAATCCCGGTAATTCCGGCGGCGCGTTGGTAAATTTACGCGGTGAATTGGTGGGCATTAATACAGCAATCGTCGGCCCCAGCGGCGGCAATGTCGGTATCGGTTTTGCGATACCCATCAATATGAGCAAAGACATCGCCGACCAGTTGATTCGCTATGGTGAGGTGCGCCGCGGCCAGTTGGGCGTCACTATCCAGGATCTCACCCCGGAGCTGGCTAACGCGTTCAACATTACCGCGGGCAAAGGCGTTGTCATTAGCCAAGTAGCCGAAGGCTCACCAGCGCAAAAAGCCGGCATTAAACCGGGCGACATTGTCATTTCCGTGGACAACAAACCGGTAACCAGTGTTGCCGAATTACGCAATGTAATCGGTCTGCAACGAGTGGGCGAGAAAGTGGAACTCATTGTTATCCGCGATGGTAAAGAGCGTCAACTGAGTGCTCTCATTGAAGAACCTAAACGAACCAAAGTCGATGGTGGCGATATTAATCAACGCTTAGACGGTGCGCTGTTCAGCGCCATAGGACCGGGACATCCCTTGGCGGGAAAAATCGCCGGCATCGAAGTACTGGACGTCACACCCGGCAGCCCGGCATGGCACGCCGGCTTACGCAAAGGTGATATCATAGTGTCCGCCAATCGCATACCGGTGGAAGACATCACCGCTTTGCGAAACGCCATCGGCGATGGTCGGCGAGGTATCTTGTTTAACATACGCCGCGGCGATGGAGCGTTGTTCTTGGTCATACGATAGTTATTAACCAGCATAAGTCTGCAAGGTGTAAGAATAGGAATCAACTTTGCAGACTTTTATCATCGGCTTTACGCCATTGACGCCATAAGTACTTGATTGCCAATCACTCTGAGTCCCGGTGACCCTCCCAATGGAACCTGTACGATTATCAACAGAGGTATTGCTTTGCCTCGTGAAATTCTTATAATCGTACAAACCGTTAATACG
>JASFLF010000300.1:0-5185 GCA_050118235.1 Gammaproteobacteria bacterium
TGGAAATCCGGTTTAGCGCACTCACCAGGCGGTTCAATTCTGTGCTCGCGCATTGTTGCGCCAGTTCTTCGTTGGGCCTGCTGGTCAGTTCTTCCGCGAATTGATTTAAGTTGTTAATTTGTTTGACCGATTGGCGCACTACAATCATAAATGTCAGCAACCCGGCGGCGCAGAACACGGCAAACCATGTAAACGCCGTCATAAGCGTTTCGGAACGCCATAATTTAATCCCTTGCAAAGAAGCACTCGTCATCAACCAGGCATTGGAATCACCGGCGTTGTCCACTGGCCGCCAATATGTCACCGATTTTTCCGTGGTCAGCAGGGTTGGGGCGTGGACTGAGGGTGTATCCGCAGTAGGGACATCGGTGTTGAGGTACGCTTGACCGTGTTCTGGTCGTTGCGCGCAGAGCCGGCCATTGCCGCCGTTATTATAAATACAAATTCGCTGCACGGGTTTCTCGGCCGCCAACAACAAAAACCTTTCCATGTCCTGGTCAAGTGTTGCCCTGCTGCTGCGGGGTAAGTATTGAAAGGATTCGCTCAAATGGATTAGCTTTCCCACCACTTCATCGCGCCGCTCATCGGCCAATGAATTGATGCTCATCCACGTATACAGAGCGAAAGCAAATAAAAGTGATATCATGGGTAGCGCAAGCTGCCAGGCGAAAGAGCTTGGCCAGAACCAGCGGGTGATTTGTCGGTGATACGGCATCGCGAGTCGTTATGAGATCGGCACAAAAGGCAAATAAATTGTCAAAGGAAATCCCATTACTACATCGACTGGTAACGGTATTAGCTTGAATATGAGGTCCAAAAGAGTTTCATTCTGTATGCGTGAAATGATGGTTGTTTTACAGTTTATTGCGCTTCTTCCTTTCGCCCGGCGCTTGACGTTTCCCCATGCCTGAATCCACTTTTACCGGATCTTGATGAATAATCACATCCGAATTGGGAAACTCTTTACAGATCAGAGCCTCCACTTCATCGGCCACTTCATGGGTTTGTTCCAGCGGCAATGACTCGTTCAGTTCTAAATGCAACTGAATAAACCGCACCAGGCCGGACTGACGGGTACGCAAGTCGTGAATGCCGTATACGCCCTCGTGCGCCAACACCAGCGCTTTGATTCTTTCCCGGTCCGCGTCGGGCAATTCGCGGTCGATTAACGATTGCGTGGCTTCATAACCGATCCGCCAGGCACTGAATAAAATATAAGCAGCAATCCCCATGCCAAACCAACTGTCGGCGCGTGTCCACCCCAGATACTGCGCCAGCAACAACGCCGTAATGACGCTGGCGCCGGTGAGCAAGTCTGTGGCGTAGTGCAAAGCATCGGCGCGGATGGCCACCGATCCCGTATGGCGTATGACATAACGTTGAATGGCCAGTAAAACCAAGGTCACCGCGATGGAAAAACTCATTACTGCAATACCGACGGCGACTTGCTCTAACTCTCGCGGATGGATTAAGCGGTCCAACGCTTCCAGCAATAGAAACACGGCGGAACCGGCAATAAACGTCGCTTGCGCCAAACCCGCCAGCGACTCCGCTTTGCCATGGCCGAAGCGGTGTTCCTTATCCGGTGGCTGCAATGAAAACCGCACTGCAAAAAAATTAAACAACGACGCCACCGCATCCATGAGCGAATCCACCAGCGACGCCAGTACACTCACCGAACCGGTCATCAACCACGCCACCAGCTTCGCCAAAATCAACACCGTAGCGGTGACCACAGAAGCGACTGTTGCCAACTTGAGTAATTTCGCCGTGTTTTTATTATTGGTGTCGTTCATCGACGGGGTTGTCCCATAAAAAATTGGGTGACGCAATGTTGCAAGTCAATCTTGCAAGTCAAAGTCCACGGTGAAACCACGAACTCTTAGTTGTTTGCTCGTATCCTTTTGAGAGTCTATTACTCCACATTCAACGCCGCGCTGACTTGTCTACGAGTCAGATGCGGTGCAAACAGCTCAATAAACTCATACACATATCCGCGCATATAACTGCCGCGACGTACACCTATCCACGTGGTATTGGGCTCGAATAAATGGGTTGCATCGATCAACTGCAAATCCCTATCTTTGTCTTTGTCGTACGCCATTTGTGCCAGTAAGCCAACACCCAAGCCGGCCCGCACATACGTTTTAATCACATCCGAATCCAGCGCGGTCAGCACGACGTTAGGTGTGAGCTTAGCGACTTCAAAGGCTTTATTCACCAATGATCGACCCGAAAACGCAAAGTCGTAAGTAACAAGGGGATGCGAGGCTAGCGCTTCCAGGGTAAGCGGTTGTTTAGATTTAGTCAGTGGATGATGTTTGGGTACCACGGCGCAATGGCTCCAGTGATAACACGGTAGCGCGATCAGCGACTCGGATTTGGACACCGTCTCCGTAGCGATGCCGATATCGGCTTGCTCAGAGGCCACCATATCGGCAATTTGCTGCGGGCTGCCCTGGCGAATATGCAGCTTCACCCGCGGGTAGCGCTGTAAAAAAGCGGTAATGACGGGAGGAAGTGCATAACAGGCCTGGGTATGTGTGGTGGCCACCGTCAACATGCCTTCGGCGTGTCGGGTGTATTCCTCGCCGATGCGGCGGATCATCTCCACCTCCAGTAAAATCCGGTCGGCGCGCTTTAAGATCTCTCTGCCCGGCTCGGTAATCTGGGCCAGGCTCTTGCCGGTGCGTAAAAATATCGGCACGCCCAATTCGTCCTCCAGTATGCGGATTTGTTTGCTTACCCCGGGCTGTGAGGTATGTAACGCCTTCGCAGCCTCAGATACATTCAAATCGTTTTTAACCACCTCACTGATATAGCGGAATTGTTGCAGTTTCATGATGCTCACCGTTACCTTATAACTTTTAGTTCTAATAATAGAGATATATATTCTTTTACAGCATAGTAGCCCTTTGGTAGAGTACTGCGCAACCCGAAGGATCGGGGTAGCCCCAACAAAGCGCATGGCCATGGTGTCACACACGGAAGCGCCATCCACCGTGGTCCATGCCACTTTGAATCTATTCAGAAGTAAATTACAGGAGTGACTTTCAATGTACGCCGAAAAACTGCAAGCCCAATCACCGGATCTGGACGAATATGGCCTGCTAAAAGACTTCAACCACTGGAACGAAGCGGTTGCAAGCTGGCTGGCCCTGCAAAATGATGTAGGTCCCCTAACAGAAGCACATTGGCGCTTTATTCATGCATTGCGTAACTATTACGTGAAATATCAATTCCCCCCCGCCATGAGTTTGATCTGTAAAAAAGAAGGCATGGACAGCCACTGCGTACAGCGATTGTTTTGCACCTGCTTGAATGCTTGGCGTGTCGCGGGACTGCCCGATCCCGGCGAAGAAGCCAAGTCATATCTCAGCGCAATGTGATAAACGGCCCCCTCTCCCTGGAAAATCTCCTCGTCCGGGGAGAGGGTGGACGTTCGGTATAGTGGGCTCGGAGCACAGCCACGTCATTTTTTTGGTTAACTAATTGATTTGTTGCCGGAATCCACCCAATCGCCAATCTGGCTATCCTGGGGCTTGACAGCATGCCCGCCAATCTGGAAAATTGCGCCCTTCCGATCGGAATGTCATCTTCCGCGACGCGGCTATGTAGCTCAGCTGGTTAGAGCACGGCATTCATAATGCCGGTGTCCCTGGTTCGAATCCAGGCATAGCCACCATCTATCCCATGGTTTATTTCATTTTTGTCGTTATGAGCATAAGTTGTCCATTTCGGCCAACTTACACTTCCAAAATCGGATTGTCATTTTATACTTTCAATTTGGATTCGTAACTTTTTTATTGTGGCTGAAAAGTCGGTATCCATCTGATTATAATAGATTATTTTCTTCGGTATTTAATGCCCCCACGGATTGTCGACCGTGGTCGGATATCGGCAAACTCATAGGATATACTCTAAAAATCTGGGGGAATCTATGTAATGAGTGGCTCGAACCTGCCAGAAGCAGTCGTTTAAATATTTCAACAATTGGCATGTGTTACTGAGTAAGATTCTATTAGTCCAATGACCTACAGGACCAAGACCGGAAAGCGGACACCTATTTTAGTCAAAATTAGCTTCGCGCGACTGGGTACATAATTGTATATTCCAATACTTCACTCTACTTGTCCTCCAAGCGGATCTCTGTAGACAAACGACCGCTTCGATTCACTAGTAAAAACAGTTGTTTCTACCCGGTTGAACCGATAAGAGCAAAAGGCTATGAGCCAATATACAATAGCTCCAATCGGTCCGTCTGTCATTTTTATACGGGCGTTACGAAAGTAAATGCAGGATATTATGGGGCACTTACCTGCACGATTTCGCTGCTAAGTAGCTTGGCATAGGCGCAGCAGGCAATTGGGGGTCCCGGATCTTCGGCTATTGAGTTGAACATAGCGGTGTCGTTGTCTCAGCACGTAAATCCACCAGCCCTATTTTCCCATTGCTAAAATAAGGCATGCCTAGCAGGTAAGTGCCAATTTCCGCCTTGCCTAACTCAACCATACAAGTTGTTGGCTTGGGTTTTTGCTCGGCAATCAACTGCATCAGGCGCTGCGTCGCTGCGCCTGTGTCGGGTGCAACTTGATGAAGAATTTTCCAGTACATCCCTGTGTAGCTTCGTACCACCCCGACAAATACCGGGCTATCATCAACAAGCCAGTCGGTTTTCCATAGGCGCAGGGTGTCAATGACTTTTTCACCATCCACTTCCACCTGCCGCTCAAAACCCAGGTCGTTGATCTGTCCGTTCCAGAAGACCGGGGCCAGTGGAGTTCGTGTATACATCATCCCCTGATTTAACAGCTTGAAGAAATTGGTTAGAGTCGGTGGATCCGCCGGCTGCCAACCAGCTTGCTCCAACAGGTGGACGAGTGGGGTTTCACTCGTTGCCGCAAAGGCGGCTGACAAGGGCTGAGAAGGATTGTCAAGGATGGTTTCGGTATGGGTTAGTTGTTTTTGTTGAATGAACGCCACTAGCGGCTGTTTGATAGAAGTCGGTTCGACAGGCAGTGGTGTGAACAACTTTGGATGCCAGGCGGCCGTAAATCCTACATACCACAACACTGCGATCGAAGTGAGCAGCCAGGCCTTGCGACGTAAGTGTGAGCCCACTGGGCTATGCCAATCGATATGGCGGTTAACCGTCGCCCACTCGCTGACTGCTATACCGATGATG
>JASFLF010000301.1:0-5183 GCA_050118235.1 Gammaproteobacteria bacterium
CAGGCAGTGTACTTGGAACTCGATCAGTGGGCACCAACAACGTGCCCATCCTACGAATCAAGGCTCTTCGGCCTGTGAGCCTTGCGGTTCAAACCACGCCAGTTTTTCATGCAGTTTCACCACATCACCGACAATTATCAATGTAGGTGGTTTGATGTCTTCCCTATCCACTGTTTCCGGCATGGTTTGTAAATCGGCAATAAACACGCGTTGGTTGGCGGTGGTGGCTTGTTGCACCAAGGCAATGGGTTTGTTCGGCGGCATACCGTGCTCGATGAGTTTTTGGCATAAGGATTTAACACCCAACAACCCCATATAGACAATAACGGTTTGATTAGGCTGCACCATGGCATCCCAATTTAGATTCATACTGCCATCTTTTAAATGGCCGGTGACAAATAACGCCGACTGAGCATAATCCCGGTGGGTTAGCGGAATGCCTGAGTAAGATGCCGCACCGGAGGCTGCGGTAATACCGGGTACCACTTGAAAGGGAATGCCCTCTTCCATCAGTGTTTCGATTTCTTCACCGCCTCGGCCGAAGATAAACGGATCGCCGCCTTTTAAGCGTAGTACGCGCTTACCTTTTTTAGCGATGCGCACCAGCATTTGGTTGATGTCTTCCTGCGGTAAGGTATGTTTGTCGCGTTCTTTGCCAACATAGACCAAATCGGCGTCGCGGCGCGCCAGATCCAAGATCTCTTCCGATACCAGGCGGTCATAGATAATGACTTCGGCTTGCTGCAATAAACGCAGGGCTCTGAACGTCAACAAATCCGGATCGCCCGGACCGGCGCCCACCAGATATACTTCACCAAACTCCGGTGTTGTTTTTACGCCTTCGTCCACCGCTTCATGCATGGCTTCTCTGGCGGCTTCTTCTTTGCCGGCAAACACCATTTCGGCGATAGGCCCTTGAATGACAGTCTCCCAGAAACGACGGCGTTTATCGCCATCGGGGAAATGCACCTTGACTTTGTCCCGAAACTCATCCATCAGGCTTGCCAGGCGGCCATAAGTTGCCGGGATTAATGTCTCTAATCGGGTGCGCAACAATCTGGCCAACACGGGGGATGCGCCGCCGGTGGAAACCGCCACTTGCACCGGGGAACGGTCGATTATGGAAGGCACGACAAATGTGCACAACTCCGGCTGGTCAACGACATTGACCGGAATATTTTTTTGTTGTGCCAGCTCCGATATTGTGCGGTTGGTAGCCATATCGTCGGTGGCTGCCACTACTAACACACAATCACTAATGTCTTGAGGCTCGAAGGTTTTATCTTTGTGTTGGATCTCCCCGGTGGTCAGGCGCCGTCGCAGGCTTTCACAAAGTTGTGGCGATACTACAGTGACATTACCACCGGCGCGTGTCAGCAACGCTACCTTTCTTGCCGCCACTTCGCCGCCGCCCACCACCACACAGGAACGGTTGTTGATGTGAAAAAACATGGGGAAATATTGCATAACACTCTACCTTAATTTATCAATTCCAAGAAATCTCTGAATAAGTCCTTCGCACTATGTCAATGCTTAAGAGCAAAACTTTAACCTTCTCATTAAATTCAAGTTTCGTGGGATAAGATTCTTCGCTCTCGCTCAGAATGACACTTATTCCCCGATATTAAAACAGTAGTTCTTGCCCGCCCATATACGCTTGCAGTTTGTCGGGGATACGCACATTGCCATCTTGTTGCTGATAGTTCTCCAACACAGCTACTAAGGTGCGCCCTATCGCCAGTCCCGAACCGTTTAAGGTATGCACCAGTTGCGGTTTGCCGCTGCCCGCATCGCGATACCGCGCTTTCATGCGCCGGGCTTGAAAGTCTTCAAAATTACTGCAAGAAGAAATTTCCCGATAGCGTTGCTGGCCCGGCAGCCACACTTCCAAATCATAGGTTTTGGCCGCGGAAAAACCCATATCGCCCGCGCACAAGGCCATGACTCGATAAGGCAATTCCAGCAATTGCAACACCCGCTCGGCGTGTGAGGTCAATTCCTCCAACGCATCGTATGAATCTTGTGGATTAACGATTTGCACCAGTTCCACCTTATCGAATTGATGCTGGCGTATCATACCCCGGGTATCTTTGCCGTAAGAACCGGCTTCACTGCGAAAACACGGCGTATGACTTACGAACTTCAACGGCAATGCCTCTTGAATGGCATCGCGCACGATATTTGTCACTGGTACTTCGGCGGTAGGAATCAGATAATAAGATTGCTCGCTTACCAGTTTGAAAAGATCTTCTTCGAACTTGGGCAATTGTCCTGTGCCTTGCAAACTGTCGGCGTTGACGATGTACGGTACATAGGTTTCGGTATAACCGTGCTCTTGTGTATGTAGATCAAGCATGAACTGTGCGAGCGCCCGGTGCAATCTGGCCATAGGGCCGGTTAACACATTAAACCGGCTGCCGGCAATCTTGGCCCCCAATTCGAAACTCATAAAACCGCTGGCTTCCCCCACATCCACATGGTCTTTGGGTTCAAAAGCGAATTCGGTGGGCTCGCCCCATTTACGTACTTCCACATTATCTTCTTCGCGTTGTCCATCTGGAACCGATTCATGGGGAATGTTCGGCACGCCCAACAAGATATCGTTGAGATCACTCTGGATAACGTTTAAGCGTTCTTCGGCCGCTTTCAACTTGTCACCCAAATCGGTTACCGCAGTCAACAAAGGCTGAATGTCTCCACCTTTTGCTTTGACCATACCAATTTCCTTGGAACGTTTGTTTCGTTCGTTTTGCAGATCTTGAGTCTGCACTTGAATTTCCTTGCGCTCACTCTCCAGTGCTGTCAAACGTTGGGCATCCAAGGTAAAACCCCGCCGTGCCAGCAGTTGCAAGATAGCGTCTAATTCAGTTCGAAATAATTTTGGATCTAGCATATGATTTTCTATTTTGTTGGTTATTCAAACAGGAAAGAGTGAATTTTACCGGATTGAGCGAAGCCTGCGATACCCCCTACTGTTACGGATTGAGCTATACCGTCTTCAATGAATTCTCCCGACTAATACGCCAACCCATGCCGCGGCAATACACATGACCACACTGCCGATAACATTCACCGCGGCGCGCAGCAACAGCCCTTTTTCCAATAATTGTAGAGTATCCATGGAAAACGTGGAAAATGTGGTAAACGCTCCCAACAAACCCACTAGAAAAAACGCCCGCCAAGGCGCCGGCAACTCCATACGGCTGGTCAATAATATATACAGGAATCCCATGACTAACGAGCCAAGCACATTGACAAACAATGTGCCATACGGAAACGACTGCCCCAACAACCGGTGCACGCCGGTGGAAGACCAAAATCGCAACAATGCACCCAGTGCGCCGCCGGCGGCTATTGCGAAATATTGCATGATTAAAATAAAACGGGAATTTGGTGAGTGGAAAGGATTAATAAAGTCATTATTCTTTTAACTTTTGGGATTGTTTTTGCCTGTGTTCGCGGTTGATGCTGTAGCTGAATCGGTATTCGCATGTTGATTTTTATGCCGTAAATATTGCAGCCGCTCGGCAATTTTCTGCTCCAAGCCCCGGTTGACAGGATGATAGTATATCGTTTCGGGCATGTCATCGGGAAAATATTTCTCCCCTGCCGCATAACCCTCATTTTCGTCGTGGGCATAGCGATAGTTTTTGCCGTAGTCTAACTCTTTCATCAATTGGGTGGGCGCGTTGCGTAAATGCAAGGGTACGGGCAGCGATCCGTTTTGTTTCGCCGCTTGCATGGCGGCATTAAACGCTGTGTACACCGCATTGCTCTTGGGGGCACACGCCAAATACACTACCGCCTGGGCAATGGCTAACTCGCCCTCCGGGCTGCCCAAGCGCTCTTGGGTATCCCAAGCGTTTAACGCCAACGGCAAGCCGCGGGGATCGGCGTTGCCAATGTCTTCGGAGGCCATACGCACCACGCGGCGGGCGATGTACAGCGGATCGCAACCGCCGTCCAACATGCGCGCCAGCCAGTACAGTGCCGCATCTGGATCCGAACCGCGTACCGATTTATGTAACGCGGAGATTTGGTCGTAAAACGCCTCGCCACCTTTATCGAAGCGCCGCAAACTCCCGGACAATACTTCTTTGAGCAGCGCTTCGGTGATTTCCACCTGGCCTTGCGCATTGGTTTGCGCCAAATCCGCGCAGATTTCCAAATAATTCAACGCCCGCCGTGCATCGCCGTCAACGCTTTGTGCCAACAACTGCCTGAGGGATTCACTCATCTGCAGGTGAGCAGAACCCAAGCCCAGTTCATTGTCTTGCAATGCACGGTCGACAATAGCGCGGATATCGTGTTGTTCCAGGGACCGTAACACATACACCCGGGAACGGGACAGCAAGGCGTTGTTCAATTCAAAAGAAGGATTTTCCGTAGTGGCACCGATAAATATCACAGTACCGTCTTCCACAAAGGGCAGAAAAGCATCTTGTTGCGACTTGTTAAAACGATGCACTTCATCGACGAACAATACGGTGCCTTTGCCAAACATGGCGCGCACCCGTTTGGCCTCGTCCACCGCTTGACGAATATCTTTCACGCCAGCCAAAACCGCGGATAAACTCACAAACTGCGCATTGGCTTGATTGGCAATCATTTTCGCCAGACTGGTTTTGCCGGTTCCCGGCGGCCCCCAAAACACCATGGAATGCAGCCGACCGTTTTCTATGGCTTGGCGCAGGGGTTTGCCGGCCGCAATAAGATGTTGTTGGCCGAAAAATTCATCCAAACTGCGCGGGCGCATGCGGTCCGCCAACGGCCGGCCCGTTAAATCATCGGCTGGTGGGGAGGAGAACAAATCGGGTGACATGGTCATGGGCGTGTGGCAATCGAAGTTCAGTTACAGACATGGGCACATTGCAGGGACATCGGTTAGCCATTGACGTTCATTCGGGCCATCATTGGGTAGGTAAGTCTTCATCACCAATCACATCCACACCGGGAGGTGGTTGAAATTGGAATATTTTTGGGTCAATTTTCGGATTACGTTGCAAATTGGAAAACTGCAACCTGGTAATTTGGCCGAAGTTATCCACTAGTTCCATCGCTTGGATGTTCTTTTCGGAAAAACCCAACAGCAGTTTTTCATAACTGGACTCGCTGTCTTTGGGGCTTAACTGAACCCATGCCAGGCCTTGCTCGCTACGCCCGGCGAGGTCTTGGATATCGAA
>JASFLF010000302.1:0-5180 GCA_050118235.1 Gammaproteobacteria bacterium
GGTCGTTGTTTGCGCCGGGTATGGAATCCCACACCAATACTCGTGAATTGGTTGATTCGCCGACAAAAAGCTGATTCCCGTTACTATGCACTACAAAGGGATTGTTCAGGCAAGACTGACACAAGTCCGCGTTAGTGGTTTGCATGTTGTCTTGGCCCAGGACAACATCTGCCGGTTGACCGTTTTGTGTGGGAAACGTATTCCAGATTAAAACTCTATTGTTTGAGGTATCCGCCACAATAAGGTTTGTGCCGTTACTCCAGACCCCGTTAGGAAACTGTAAAGTATCCGCGCCGGCAACGCCGCCACGATTTGCCTGGCAAGAAGTAAAATTCGCCTGCCCTAAAACAATATCCGCCTGTTGGCCGTTCGTAAGACCATTAATATCGTTCCAGATTAATATTCTGCTATTGTCGGAATCGGTCACGATGACTTTGTTGGCTACCGCAAACCCATCCGCGGTTTCGGCGAAAATCTGAGCACTGCAATCATAGGCAGTGGTATCAAAGTCTAGTTGTCCCAATACGAGGTTCGCCGGCTGGTCACTGCCGGTGGGTATGGTGTTCCATATGAGTACTCGTTGGTTTTGAAATTCGGAAACCAACAATTTGTCCTGAAAAATGCGAACACTGTTTGGACAGGAAAATGAAAGGTCGCTTATACCGCTTGTGTTGGAAACAAAATCGTTTTGCCCCAAAACATAGTCTGCCGGTTCGTCGAAAGATACAGGGATCTGATTGAAAACCAGTACACGGTTGTTATAGCAGTCCGGAACAAATAATACGCCGTTACTCGACACTGCAGCCGGTCCCCACGGACGATCGAACGAATTTGCGCTGGGTACACCTGCTCCACGGTTACTGGTGGAGGAAACAAAATCCGGTTGCCCGATCACCATAGACGCCGCTTGACCGTCGTTTAGCGACAGAAACGGATAATAGAGATTGACAACAATATCAGCCCGATTGTTTGCTGCGTCGGTGGCGGAGATTTCCAATGTGTTCTCTCGGTCAGCCAGGGTTATGTCCGCACTAAAGGTATTGCCGTTGAAAGTTGCTGTTACACTGGCTCCGTTTTGCAGTATCGATACGTTTTGGGTATCGTCGCTGACATTACCTTGTAATGTAATCGTGCGATTACCGATGATTTCCTGAGCATCAGTATGCGAAGTGACCGTTATGCTGGGCGGAGTGGTGTCCGGGGGTGGGCCGCTGTCTCCACTGCTACTACATGCCGCAATAGAAATTAACATTGCCGAAGTTATTAATACGTTGTGATAAAAACTGTTGCGGTTCGAGGAATATTTCATTAGATTTCCCTTAATGATGTTTTCATTAATCTTATTAAACGGCTGTTATTTGGATTGAGAATCTGCAAAATAGCGATAGTCGTCCACATACCGCTCGAAAACATGCGGCTCTATGGGATCGAAGGCGTCTTCAAACAGGCTGTGTAGGACCAGTTTTTGTTGAATGTTGCCGTCGGCCAGGCGTTTCCAGGGTACGATGTAGAGAACCTTGGGTAGTTCCTTGTTGCCTTTAACGACGGTTAATTCCATTTCGATTTTTTCCTGGGCGTGGCCGGTGTTAGTGGTGAGCACCAGGATTAGTAGTGCTGCAACAAAGGTACTGTAGCGGACCTTTTTCAGCTTCATACCGGCTATCGGCAACTGTTCCCTCACACTATTGCCAACGAATCGGGTTTTGCGGCGGAAGGCGCTGCCGCTTTTCCGCCCTACGAGATCTCGTGCAAGGCCCGATTTTATGCATGTATTGGTGAAAATGGTTGCGACTACACTAGAATACATACTGAAAATCCGCCACTATTCGCCAATCTTTTTCCGGCTCCGCGACCGTCTCGTTGCTGAAATGGTTACTCATCGGTTTTGCAAATTGTAGATTGCCGGCGATGCCGCCTTTGTAGTTGAATTGCAAGCCGAAGCCGTATCCTGAAAGGTCGGCGTGTTCTTTGCCGACGTCGCCGAACGCATTTAATTCACCATAAGCGTAATCTACGAACAAAAAGGGTTGCACGAGGTTGGCGAAGCGCAGGTTCTCGCTGATTCTAAAATTCATGAAGCGCGGCACGGAAAATATCCAGTCGGCTCCGGCGTAGAATGCCGAATCCGTGGAGTATTGATTGACGGGGTAGGCGCGCACCAAGTTGGGTCCGCCCAAAGCGAACTGCTCCACGGGCGGCAGGGCCGCGTTTGTGTATTGGCCGGTGGATTTTAATACCAGCCGGGTGTCCAATTTGGTCCACGGCAGCCGGGCGAACGCTAAAAAGGAATAGAAATAGTTGAACTTGCTAAACGTGTCTTGTTGGTCTTGTTTGGCGCCTTCTTTGATTTGTCCATACGTCAAGTGCCCGTTGAGCTGATGCAAGATACGGGATTTCTTGCCCAGGCTGTCGTAGCTGAGATCAAGGGCATAGGTGTTGACCCGGTCACTGAGTTCTCGGTTGATGGTGGGAAATTTTTCGCTGTCCAAGTTGGACTTTTTGTCCGACACAATAAGCGCGCCCACCCAGTTTTTCTCGCGGCTGCGTACGAAAGAGTATTGAAACACAGCGTCAACAATTGTGGTCTCGCCGGACAATCCAAGACTTTCAACGCCTTGGGTGGCACGCGGGTCGCCGATGACGAATTGGTTTTGGCTGTAGTTCACGCCCGCATAAAACGCTTCGCTGAATAAAGGGACTCTGTATTTAAGCACGCCGTAGGTGGAGTTCTCGGGGTCTACGGTTTGTAGAACGCCCACCAGCACGTCGTCAGCGTTGTTGGTCGGATTGTGCCATTGGGCTTGGGCATACAATCGATGCCGGCCGGTTAACTCGGAGCCGTGGTTGTCATAGCGAAACATGGCACTCCAGGATTTTTCGTTGCGCACTTCGATATTGAGTTGGGTGTCGCCCACTTGATCGCCGGCTTTGAAATAGCCGTACACGTCCAAACCGGGATAGTCGTTTAGCAAATAGAGTTTTTGTTCGATATCGCTTTCGTTGACGGGATGGTACAGCAAATTATCGAAAGCCTTGGCGATAAGCTTGGACTTGTAGCGCTGGTTACCGCTCACCGATACCTTGCCAAGCTTGCCCTCCAGTACCGTCAGGCCGACCACGCCGTCACGCACTTCCTGCGCGGGGATATACACTTTGGTTAAGAAGAATCCGCGTTTGCGGTAGTAAATAGTAAGTTGTTCGGCGATGGCGTCGATTTGTCCCAGTGTTAAACCGCGCTTTTCTTTAAGATCCCGCACCAGCCAAATCAAGCGCTGTACGTCGGGTTCGGTGACTTGTTCCATGTTGTTGGCGGCGTCGATTTGCACCATCAAATCGGCGATAGCCGCGAGATCTTCCAGGCTGTAACCAAATTCCAGGAGTTCTTGCTCGCGCATGGCGAGGCGGCGCAGGTTTTCCACATAGGCTTCGATATCTTTTTGGTTGATGCCGTAGTCGGGACGCTCGACGATGCCTTGCACTTTGAATTCCCGCACCCAGATGCGTGGACCCGCTTCGGGATTAGGGTTGCGCTCGCGCACTGGCGGCACGTCCATGTTCTCGTATACCGATTTGCCGCGCAGCGGCGTGCTGTCGCGAATATCGGGGATCTCTAGCAATTGCGCGATGCTAAGGCACGGCCACAGCAACGCTAAAGCCGCCACAAATTGTCTTAAATAGGGAAAAACCATGAATATACTGCGAGTTACTGATTCCGAATAATATTTATAATGTGATACGTAGGAGGATGTGGCTGCTCTGTGTGTTCACGTTGAAGTTTTTACCTGCTAATGATCGTTATCTAATGTTGCCTTTGTTCGAATCACGGTGATTTGGCCGTTCAAAGCAACATTGGTTTACCGTAAGGTGAGCATCGCCCACCGTCGATGTGTGACTAACGTGTCATGGTGGGTAGTGCCCACCAAATTTTACGCGTTTCAAAGGGTGGCGATTTCTGCAACTTGATTCGGATTGACAATGCCGCTTTCGTGCCACATGTCGCCAAAATTCTCTGTAGGAGCGTACCTCTGGGGCGCGGCATGTCACGGCCCGTTTATAATTTCTTCAAATCCCGCACCACCCGAAAACCGGTGATAGGATCCGGCGATCCGTCGTGGTTCTTTTGGGTTTCATACTGGCATTTTTGCATGGGATCTGTGTGTGCGCCGCCGGCGGCCGCCAGGTCACGATTGTTTACCAGCACCCACTCTTGGGCGTTGCCCACATGATTCACCAATCCCCAGCGGTTCTTTTTGCCCGTGGTGATGTTTTCCAGTTGTTCGCCTTTATTGATACCGCGGGCGTTTAATGTGCAGTTGCGGTTGTCGTCCAGCGGGCTGTTTTGCGCCTGGGCGGCGTACAACCACTCTTTGCGACGCGGGAGGCGGTAAGTGTAGCCGGAGTTGTGGGCCAACCAGCGGGTGTACGCTTTGGCGGTATTAAAAGAAATATTGGTGGCCGGCAGTTCGCTGTTGCCATGCAGCGGCTCGCATTGCTTGGTTTGAGTGCAGAATTCGTTGATCTCACCCACGGAAATTTCGAACTGCCCAATGGCAAACACGGGATTGCCTTGCGAGGCCGGTACGACCACCATGCGCGGGCCGTATGTACCGTTTTCCAAGCGGTCGCGGCAAGTGCCTTTGATACCGCGTGCACCGAAGCCGGCAAGCATTTCCCCGCAGGGATCCCTGGGGGTGATTTTTAAATTGGCCAACACACGGTTGCCGGGAAACAATGTCAGGGCAAACTTTTTCAAGTCTAACGCCCGGTTGGAATCTTGTTTGCCAATGCGCTCAATGCATACCCCGATACCGCTCACAATACCCGGCACTTCCATTTGGTAGCGTTTCGCGTCTACGGATTTGAGTTTATCCACCGCCGCCTTGAGGCGCTTTTCCTCCAGGTCGCTTTTGCAGCGCAGCTGTTGCTTGACGTTGGTGAGCGCTAGCGCAAACACGTCTTTTTCGGCTTGTTCTGCTTCCGCCGCTTGTTTAGCGGCGAGTTTCTTGGCGCGGCGCTCTTCCTCGCGGGCCCTTTGCAGAGCTTTTTCTTGTGCCAGACGTTTTTCCCGTCGCTCGGCGAGGTTGTTCGCGCGTTCCCGCTCCTGTTGCTGGCGTTCTTCGGCGAGGCTGTCTTGTTTGGATTGATAACGTAGCAAAGCATCGGCAATCGCCAAACGTTCC
>JASFLF010000303.1:0-5169 GCA_050118235.1 Gammaproteobacteria bacterium
CACGAAGTGGGAAGCCGCGCGGATGTCCATGGGGGAAGGCAGTACCGGCATAATGAGGGTTTCTACCCGGCGCACAAAATTCGCCAACTCTTTGCCGTGAGTGACCGCTGGCACGTCGTAAACCATGACATCGCAACTTTTCGAGGGGCGCACCGTTTCGGTAGTACCGTCAATCCCGATGATTTCCGGCCGATCCGACGAACGGGCAGCCAACCATTCCAGGCTGGATTGCTGGGGATCAAAGTCCACCAACGTGACGCTTTTACCTTCCACGGCAAAATGGCTGGCCAGATTGGTCGCCAGGGTGCTTTTTCCGCAACCACCTTTTGCGTTAAGCAGCATAATTGAACGCATGATAACTCCTTTATACCCCTTGGGTTTTTGTCGGTTTTTTGATTTTATCGCTAAATCAGCGAAAATTCTCCCTTACTTCTTGCTGTTAAGACGTAAATCTCGCCTAATCGTCGAAAATGTGCAGGGATTGCCATATTTCATCGACAGTTTTTTGCACATCTTCAGTCATACGTATGGGGCTGCCCCATTGCCGGGAGGTTTCCCCTGGCCATTTGTTGGTGGCGTCCAGTCCCATTTTGGAACCGAGACCGGAAACCGGAGAGGCAAAGTCTAAGTAATCTATGGGGGTGTTTTCAACCAGTGTGGTATCCCGGGCCGGGTCCATACGGGTAGTCATGGCCCAGATGACATCTTTCCAATCCCTTACGTTGATGTCATGATCGACGACGATCACGAATTTTGTGTACATAAACTGCCGCAGAAAAGACCAAATACCCAACATCACCCGTTTTGCGTGGCCGGGGTATTGTTTTTTCATGCTGACGACAGCGAGCCGATAAGAACAGCCTTCCGGAGGTAAATAGAAGTCCACGATTTCGGGAAATTGCTTTTGCAGGATAGGCACAAACACTTCGTTCAAGGCCACGCCTAAAATGGCGGGCTCGTCCGGCGGCCGGCCGGTATACGTGCTGTGGTAAATAGGGTGGTCCCGATGGGTGATACGTTCGATGGTAAACACGGGGAAGCGTTCCACTTCGTTGTAATACCCGGTGTGATCGCCAAACGGGCCTTCGTCGGCTTCTTCTCCCGGTTCGATATAACCCTCCAGTACAAATTCGGCCGAAGCGGGTACCTGCAATTCCGATCCCAGGCATTTGACCACTTCGGTTTTCGCGCCACGCAATAGACCGGCAAATGCGTATTCCGACAAAGTATCCGGCACCGGTGTAACCGCGCCCAAGATCGTCGCCGGATCGGCGCCCAACGCCACCGCGACGGGAAATCGTGTGCCGGGATGGGCTTCGCACCAATCGCGAAAATCCAACGCGCCGCCGCGGTGGGCCAGCCAGCGCATGATCACTTTGTTCTTACCGATGACTTGCTGGCGATAAATACCGAGATTCTGTCGGTCTTTGTGCGGTCCCTTGGTAACCACCAACGCCCAGGTGATCAGCCGTCCGGCATCGCCGGGCCAGCAGGTTTGTATAGGTATGCTGTCCAAGTCCACGGCGTCACCTTCCTGGCAATGCTGTTGGCAAGGTGCTTTTTTCACTTCTTTGGGGCTCATATTGAGCACTTGTTTGAAAATGGGCAGTTTTTCCCAAGCGTCTTTCATACCTTTAGGCGGGTCCGGCTCTTTGAGGTAAGCCAATAACTTGCCCACTTCCCGCAGCGCTTCGGTGGATTCTTGTCCCATGCCCATGGCCACCCGTTGCGGCGTGCCAAACAAATTGGCCAGCACCGGAATGTTTGATCCTATGGGATTTTCAAACAACAGCGCCGGACCGCCCGCACGCAGGGTGCGGTCACACACTTCGGTCATTTGCAAATAGGGATCGATTTGGGCGCGGATGCGTTTGAGTTGTCCGACACTTTCCAGTTGCTGAATAAAATCCCGCAGATCGTTGTATTTCATTAGTGCTTGTTGTTATTGAAAAAACTAAGCATAGCAAATCTCGTGGTTCGTGGCTCGTTGTTCGTCGACGTGATTCGTGATTCGTGGCTGGTGGTTCGTGGTTCAATAGGTTTATGGCCAACGAACCTTGAGCTACGCCACGAACCTCTCACAACGAACCACCAATAATCAACCAATTGGTTGACAAATATGGTCGGCGCAACTATATTCAACCATATGGTTGATCAATTGGGTGAAAAAGTATTATCGGAAGTTTTAAAAGCAGTCAGCGACGCCACGCGTCGATCGCTTTTAACTCAATTGATTCAACAAGGGCCCACCCGGGTGACGGACTTGGCGAGTTATTACGATATGTCGCTCAATGCCATTTCCAAGCATATTAAGGTGTTGGAAAAAGCGGGGTTGGTTTCACGAAAAACCCTGGGCCGGGTTCATTGGATAGAGGCGAATCTGGGTCCCGTTGAACACGTCGAGCGGTGGTTTACTCAGCTCAAATCGATCTGGGCGCTACGGCTGGACAAACTCGATGCCGTTCTAAATAAAGGAGAAAACGACGATGGCTGATTTAAGCGTAAAAGTAAGGAAAACCATTCATGCACCCGTGGAAAAGGTATTTAACGCCTGGCTGAATGCCGAAACCTTGTCAAAATTCATGCTTCCCGCCCCGGGCATGCCTGAACCGCGAACCGAAGTCGACGGGCGAGTAGGCGGTGTTTTTACCATCTATATGATAGTGGGTGATCAAGAAATCCCGCACACCGGGAAATACCTGGAAATCAACAAACCCAATAAGCTGGTGTTCACCTGGGAGTCGCCATTTTCAACCAAAGACAGCACGGTGACCATCCTTTTCAATCCTATTGGCGATGAACTCACGGAAATCGACTTTACCCACGTCAAGTTCAAAGATGAAGAAGCACGCGCCAATCATGAAGGCGGCTGGAACAGAATTCTGGATACCTTAGAGAATGTAACAGCCACCGTATCGGCATAAAAGAAAAGTCGCCTGAAAAACCCGTTTCCCCGGTTGCCTTTAAACCGGGGGAGCGAACCACGAACCACGAACCACGAACCACGAACCACGAACAACGAACAACGAACAACGAACAACGAACAACGAACAACGAACAACAAACTACCGAATCCGCACCCCACCGTGCTTGCGCGCTATTTTTTTGTCCAGCCAGGAATATCCCATGTAGCTGCCTATTAAGATGCTAAGCAGCGCCGCGACGAGCAGCCATTTTAACGCGATGGGGTAATCCAAATTGAATGGGGGATTTAATGCCAGGGAAGACGGCGTGACCGGTGCTTCTACCGGAAGTATGGAAGTCTCCTCGGGGGGGGCTGGTTCCGTTTTAGCCGCAGAGGGAGTTTCGGGTTTCGCCGCCTGCAAGTTTTTTAAGCTTTCCCGGTGTTGTTTTTCCAGAGCGGCCAACTGTTGTTTGGTTTGCTCCAGTGCCGCGGATTTTTCCTTCAGTTGGCTTTCCAGGCTGCCAATGGTTTTTTTTGCCTGGCCTAAATCACTGCGTATTTTACCCAGCACGGCTTTTTCTTTGTCCACCTCTGCACTGTTCTTCAGCTGGCCTTGGAGTTGTTGTAGTTCTTCTTGTAATTGTTTGTGTTTGGCCATCAATTGCAGGTAGCTCACTTGCGTGGGTTTTTCGGTGCTGAGATATTTGCCGTGCAGCCAGCCCTCCTGACCGTCCGGGGTGCGGATTTTGGCGTAGTCACCGTCGGTTTCGATGACTTCCACTATGGCGCCACTGTTGACAGTGGTGACCAGGACACCCCGTTGAAAAGTCGATGAGAACAGTTCCACCGATATTTTATCGGTAATGAAGGTGGTTTCCGCCATAGTTGTGGCGGAAAACAGCATCATTAGCATCGTTACAGAAAGTGTCAAAGTGTTAAATGGGAAAATCCCTTTCATAGTCATCCTCGTGGTCAGTATGGGTCAGGCGGCAATGCCGCTGTGGCGCAGTAAAGCGTCGATTTTCGGTTCGCGGCCGCGAAAGGCGATAAACAACTCCAGCGGTTCGCGTGAGCCGCCTTGTTCCAATATGTTGCTGAGAAACGCTTTGCCGGTGGCTTGATCGAAAATGCCGGCTTCTTCGAACTTGGAAAACGCATCGGCGGACAACACTTCCGCCCATTTGTAGCTGTAATACCCGGCCGCGTAGCCGCCGGCGAAAATATGCGAAAAGCTGTGTTGAAAGCGGTTGTTCGGGGCGGGGCTGATCACCGCCACGTCCTGCCGTACTTCATCCAATACCTGTTGAATTCGGTCACCTTCCTGCTCTTGGAACAGCTGGGGATCATATTCTCGATGCAGGCGGAAATCGAATAGCGCAAATTCCAGCTGCCGTACCATTTGCATGGCGGATTGAAAGTTTTTCGCCGCCAATAAGCGTTTCCGCAGTTCCTCCGGCAAAGGCTCCCCGGTTTGATAGTGGCCGGCAATGAGATCCAAGGCGTCTTTTTCCCAACACCAGTTCTCCATGAACTGGCTGGGCAACTCCACCGCGTCCCAGGCCACGCCGTTGATACCGGAAACCTCCAAGTAGTCCACTTGGGTGAGCAAGTGGTGCAAGCCGTGGCCGAATTCATGAAACAGCGTGGTCACTTCATAATGGGTGAACAGAGCCGGTTCATCACCCACGGGCGGGGTGAAATTACAGGTTAAGTACGCCACCGGGGTTTGGATGCCGGTTTCGGTTTTACGCCGGCATTGGCACTCGGCCATCCAGGCGCCGCCGCGCTTGTTGGGGCGGGCGTATAAATCCAGGAAAAATTGGCCTCTGAGCTGGCCTTGTTGATCTTTGATTTCGTAAAACCGCACGTCTTTGTGCCAGGTTTCCACATCGCGTACTTCGCAAATATCCAATCCATAGAGACGTTTGACGATTTCGAACAAGCCGCTGACCACTTTGGGTTCGGGAAAATAGGCTTTTAATTCTTCCTGGCTGATAGCGTATTTGTTCTGGCGGAGTTTTTCCGACACGTACAACAGGTCCCAGGGCTGCACATCGGCAAGGCCTAATTCACGGTTGGCGAATGCTTGTAATTCCTCGAAGTCCCGTTGGGCAATGGGTTTGGATTTGATTGCCAGTTCTTTTAAAAAGCCCACGACGGCATCGGTGTCCGGGGCCATTTTGGTGGCCAGGGATAATTCGGCGAAATTGTTGTAACCCAGTAGTTGGGCTTTTTCATGGCGCAATGCCAGGATCTCTTCCATG
>JASFLF010000304.1:0-5169 GCA_050118235.1 Gammaproteobacteria bacterium
GGGCTTGAAGCGCCCTCTCAAACGCATCTGATTCGTTATCTTGGTTTATGAAAAATCAGCGCATAGCGCATAACTGCTATGACTTTCGCTCCAGAGCGGCGCCTCCGAACACGAGCAATGGTACAGGCATGCGCGTTTTATGGAGCTAAGGAGGTAATCTTTCGCGACATACAGGACGCACTAATCCCGAGGACGGCCAGCTCTCGCGATCCTGGTGAGAAATTCGGGCTAGCCAACTTCAAGAATCGTTGATTTCTCTTACACCGCATCGCCACACGGCTGGCTCCTGCATCCCAGGCGGTCTTTATATCATGTGTCACACAGTGCGCATTGAGTGGAAAAGAAGTTAAGATGAATTTTATGTTTCGAATAATTGAATATATAGCGATGGTTAAAACATACCAACTCTCGGGGAAAAAACAATGAATCCGCCATTCACTACAGCACAGTTTTTCGAGATCATGGCTCAATATAATCAGGCGGTATGGCCGATGCAGGTGGGACTAATCTTGCTTGCTCTTATCGCCATTGGCCTGGTGATCTGGCGTCGTCCGTACTCCGGGCGTTCGATTTCAGTGATACTGGCAGGGCTGTGGGCGTGGACAGGCATCGCCTACCATCTGATTTATTTCACGACGATTAATAAAGCCGCTTTTGCTTTCGGTGCGATTTTCCTCGCGGGCGCGGGTGCTTTCCTTTGGGCAGGGAGTATTAAAGCACATTTGGAATTCACATCAACCATCACAAGCCGACGCATCCTCGGTATTGTTCTCGTGGCATTCTCACTGGTGATTTATCCGGCACTGTCTGTCGTGCTGGGGCACGGCTATCCTAAAATGCCGACGTTTGGCTTACCGTGCCCGACAACCATTTTCACCATAGGCATGTTGTGCTTTCTAGCCACGCCGCATCCGCGATACGTGCTGGTGGCACCCATATTGTGGTCGGCGGTGGGAACGCAGGCTGCTTTTCTTTTTGGTGTGTATCAAGACCTTACGCTGCTGGTAGCCGGGATAATCGGTGTGCTGTTGATCTTTCAACCAAAAAAGACAGCCGCCCCTTCCGGGCATAAATAGACAACTCATTTAAGAAACTCGAGATTGGGATTTTCAGATGTGGGCGATCCAACATATCGCTAAACGGGACTATCCTAGTGTAGTGTCCTACATCCTACACTAACTCCGGAATTACTGATTTATATTCCTAAACACTTCCCGTGCCGCCCAAAGCGCAAATTCCGCGCGGGTACAACTATCCGCCATGTTAAATCCATGGCCTTCGACCACACGGTAAATCACCATATCCTTTTTAGGATCAGTTGAACGTGACTCATCGATAACACGCCGTACCGACCATTCAGGTCCATGTTTACCGTTGGTGTAAAAGAGGCCCAATTTGATCTGATGTGGTTTGAGTTGTTTATGCCGGGCATGGTCCAAACTCAGTTGAATTACACGCTGCAAATCCTCAGTGGTAACATCCATCACCAGATCCATATCGGCCAAAGCCAGTTCTATGGAGTGTTTGTCCACTACGCTTGCTCCGCCAGCTTCACTGACCGGTCTTTGATCAGTAAATCGCATCATCGCCGCTGCCGGGTAACGTCGCCATGGAAACACGCTATTAAAGAGTATCGCCGCCAGAAAAATAATAGTGACGTTTAACAAAATAGGACTGATAACGTAACCGTACCCGAGATCGTTGATGGCCGGACCACCGATTACCGCCGCCAGGGCCGTTGCGCCGCCTGGGGGGTGGATGCAACTCAACAGGTGCATGGAACCGATCGCAAGCCCCACAGCCAAACCGGCGGCTAAAAAGGGATCGGGAATTAGTTTGTAACAGCTAACCCCAATTACGGCCGAGACCAGGTTGCCGCCGATCAAAGGCCAGGGCTGGGACAGCTTGCCATGAGGAACGGCAAATACCAATACCGCCGAGGCCCCCATGGACGGTACGATCAGGGCCGCGCCGCTGGCACCGGTAACATGGAAGCTAATATAGGCTATTAATATGATACCCAATACGCCACCGATGGTGGCGACCAGCTTTTCCGCGGTACTAACAAACTCTAGCTCAATGGCCATAAACCGCCGGATTCGCGCCAACCAGTCTATTGAAGGTTTAGATTCTGTCTGATTATCCATTCATTGCCTCAAATGCTCTCTCTCAATTAATAGATGTATTATACATACATCTTTTTGAATGGGATAATGAGCATTAACATTGCGATCAAACCCATTACGCGCAACGTTAGGGCCGAAAATGATCTTGTCATGTCATTCTAAGCCCCCTGGCAACGCGAAAAAGCCAGAAACCTCGACAAGAAATTAAAAAGGCTGGTAACCTGGGGCACATGTCTCTGGGATTCGCTTGGCACACTGAAGAGGAGCGGACCAAGCTCGCGGAGGCCGTTCCTGACCGCGCTCAACTCCATGCTACCTATCAAAATTGCGAAAAGAGTCGCAATAGTTGGTGATAAAACCGCGACGTTAGAAACAGAAAAAGAAATGATAAAATCTGCTACTTTAAAGTTTTTACAGAATTAGATACAGCGTATTATTGGCTGACATTTAAGTAAAACTAAAACCTTTGACCATAAACATAGTACATAGTCATATGCGATCAAAGCCGTTTGGTGCAAAGTCCAGATTTTCGGCATCCGCATAAATGAATCGTAAATGACTTAGCCCCGGCTCCTGGAGTTTTTCATTGCATTTTCCAACATGTCTTTTGAAATATCGATGCCGGTTACTGATCCTTGGATTCCAACTAAATTTGCCGTGTAGAAGGCAAAGGTGCCGGTACCGGTGGCAATGTCCAATACAGTGTTCCCGGTTTCCGGAGGGCAATAGTCTACCGTTTGCGTAGCGAGATCACGATGCCATTCGCTTTTATCGTAAACTTTACTGCGCTTATCATACGATTCGACAATCGTTTGATGATAGCCGCGCTTGTCCGCGACACCCTGATAGGCAGGTGAATCCAGCGATTCAATAAAGTGATTTAAGGTCGCCCAGCTCGTATAACCGTATTCGAGCGCGACGATGCGTTGTAAATCGTTAATGGAAAATTTGCCCGATAGAATGACGGCGTCCGTCTTTGCCTTAAAGGCTGTCTCGAATCCCCGTATGCGAGCAAAGGAAGACACATCACCAAAACTCCATGGCGGGTTATGCAAAAAAAAACGCTAACCCGCCCTACAGTGGGCTTAATTAAGTGCCATTCGGGACTGGGTGCGTATTATTTTTACAAACCTTTTAAACAGATGAATCTAGTCATTGTGCCATCGATTCGTTATTGGCCCACTGTCAAAACCTCTTTATCTGATGACAAATTCACTTTTAGTAACGGAGACGAGCACAAAGCGCACGAGTTCGGTTTGTTTGGAAACGTATCTATTGGCTGGAGTTTTTAGTCTCTGCAGCCCAATCGTAGCAACGTGAGAAGTCTCTAGCGCACTGTATAGTATATTAAATGCAGATATCACCAACGACTGCATGTATGCAGGAGTTAGAGCGACGCATGGAGCAATTTCCGAGGCGCTCGAGCGCAGGACTGGCCGTAGCGTGTCAGGCGAGTGTACCAACAGTAGGCTCTTTTCTTAAGGAAGCTACTATGGGTAGGTGACGACGCTTAGCATGAGGGACTAAGTCATTGGTTCTTTAAATATTTAACGTTACAGATGCTATTAAGTTTTCGAAATCAGGCAAGCCTGCTCCAAAATAGTGTAAAGACGGTGCGCGAAATTTGAATGTGTAAAATTTGTCCTTCATTACGAACCCATAGATTAACTGCTCGATCTGTAATCCACTCTTGTTCTTAAACCGCAGCCGAACCAGGAACCCCTTCCGACCGGCAATCATCACCGGTTCATTTTTTACGATTTGAATTGAATCCATTCCAAGCTTGGTTTTTTGTTCTGCAATCAATAATTCCGCAAGCTCGGAGGGTAACGCGGTTGTGTCAGCAGATTTTTCCAAACTGGGAAACGCGTTATTCCCGTCGAATTCCAATATATCTATAAAATCCAGATTCAAACCGTTTCGAGTGATCACTACCCGCTGGACTTTTTGATCGATCCTCCTTCCGTTTATTATGGCGGTATAGTTATTGTCATGGTTGTTATACAACATCCAACCACTAGGTATGTTTAGTGATATTTGATCTAGCTGCACATGATCGTTTTTTTCACTAACCAATGTCCAGGTTGACGCGCAGGCGGGAATCAACAGGCAACCTATCCAGGCAAATAGTTTTTTACCCATCACGGAGATACCTTGCCCTTGATGTCGTTGTAATACTGTCGAATGTAGGCGTTGTTTTGCGAATCAGGCGACAAGGTAAGATATTTTTCAAACTGTGTCAGCGCTTTTGGGTACTCATTATTTTTCATATAAAGAACTCCTAGCGCGGCATAGGATGGCGCGAAATCAGGAAGAAGTTCTATGGCCCGTAAGTAGGCGCTTTCAGCATTGGCTTTATCGCTTGGTTCTCCACGTTGCCGATACGCCTCGCCTAAATAAAACCAGGCTTCCAAAGGCGCTTGTGCAATTTGATTTTTACTCTTCAATGCGAACAAAACACTTTTAAATCGGTATTTGGACAAACTGAGGTCGTAGTCTTTAACTCTCAGATCTGATGTTTTACTTAAATACGCTTCTTTGCCCACAAATCCCGAATGTCCCCTGCTCAACTCTGCAAAGTGGTGAACTCTTTCCATTATTTTAGGGTGCGTGCTATATAAATTTCGCTCTTTGATATCATACAGCTTGATCTCGTCGGCGATAGTTTTGAACATTTTTACGGCTTCGTTGGGATCGTATCCGGCGTTTACAAGCCGATCGAAACCCAAATTATCGGCTTCCAGCTCAAGCTCAATGGAATAGTCGCTAAGATAGGTAAGACTGCGTTCAAACCCAAAAAATTCAGCGCCCGAAACAACATCTTTCAAATTTTGTTGTTTCTGCAGTTGGTGATTTTGAACATAGTGCGCGCCTTCATGAGACAATATAGAAGCGATTTGCGCCTCACTTCCCGCTGTCGCCAACAAACCAAGGTTGACATACACACTACCGTTGGGTAGCACAAATGCATTTATTTCTGTGGATAAATAAATTCGGATACGAAATACCTCGGTATACTCGGGATATAGTTTATCCATGATGG
>JASFLF010000305.1:0-5165 GCA_050118235.1 Gammaproteobacteria bacterium
AAACCAGGCAACCACGTCTCGCGGCTGTCTAGTAAGGCCAACGCCAGTCGCGAAATTCCGGTTTATCGATACCGTGTTCGTGAGCATAGTTGCGGCTGTCAATTTGCATGTCGCGCATTTTTTCTTTTACGTGCGCGCCGGCGACTTGTAAGCGCGGCACGCGGTTAATGACATCGATTGCCAGACTGAAACGGTCAATTTCATTGTTAATGGCCAGCTCCAAGGGTGTGTTGATATTACCTTTTTCTTTATAGCCGCGCACGTGTAAGTTGCGATGGTTGGTGCGGCGATAGGCCAGGCGATGGATCAACCAGGGATAACCGTGAAAATTGAAAATAATAGGTTTATCCACCGTGAACAAGCTGTCGAAGTCGCGATCGGACAAACCATGCGGATGTTCGCCGGCCGGTTGCATCTTGAATAAATCGACCACGTTAATGAAACGTATCTTCAGATCACCAAAATGCTCGCGCAACAACGCCGTGGCCGCCAGCGCCTCCTGGGTGGGGATGTCGCCGCACCCCACCATCACCACATCGGGTTCCTGACCTTGATCGTTGCTGGCCCATTCCCAGATGCCTATGCCTTTGGTGCAATGTTTGATCGCGGCATCGATATCCATGTACTGCAAATGCAGTTGTTTGTCGGCGACGATGACATTGATATTGTCGCGGCTGCGCAGGCAATGGTCGGCCACCGATAGCAGTGTATTGACGTCGGGCGGCAGATAAATGCGGGTCACTTCGGGATTTTTATTCACCACCACGTCGAGAAAGCCGGGGTCTTGGTGGGTAAAACCGTTATGATCCTGGCGCCACACCGTAGAGGTAATCAACAGGTTCAGAGAGGAAACCCGCGCCCGCCACGGGATATCTTCACATATGGCCAGCCACTTGGCGTGTTGGTTGTACATGGAATCGATGATGTGCACAAACGCTTCGTAAGTGGCAAAAAAGCCGTGCCGCCCGGTGAGCAAATACCCCTCCAGCCAGCCCTCCAAGGTATGCTCGGAGAGCATTTCCAACACCCGGCCGTCGGTAGCCAACTCGCCGCCGTCGTCATCTTCCGGCAAATAATCCGCCAGCCACAGTTTTTTACTGACTTCGTAAACGGCTTGCAGTTTGTTGGAGGTGTTTTCATCCGGCCCAAAGACGCGGAAGTTGTTCATGTTCTTGCGCATGATGTCGCGCAGGAATTCACCTAACGGTATGGTATTGGGTTTTTCAATTAAGCCCGCTTCTTCCACTTCCAGGGCGTAATTGCGAAAGTCCGGCATGCGCAACGCCTTGCGTAGCAAGCCGCCGTTGGCGTGTGGATTGGCACTCATGCGCCGCTCGCCGCTGGGCGCCAGCGCCCGCAACTCGGGGATCACCTTGCCTTGTTCATCGAATAACTCTTCAGGTCGATAACTTTTAAGCCAATCTTGCAGCATTTGTAGATGCCCCGGATTATCCCGGATACCCGATAAAGGTACCTGGTGCGCCCGCCAGAACCCTTCCACTTTTTTACCGTCCACCACCTTGGGACCGGTCCACCCCTTGGGTGAACGCAGCACAATCATTGGCCATCGGGCTCGGGAGGCTTTGCCACTGGCGCGGGCTTTGTCCTGAATCGCGCGAATTTCGGCCCAGCAACGATCCAGAGTCGCCGCCATGATTTGGTGCATCACCATGGGATCATCGCCTTCGACGAAATAAGGATTCCAGCCATAGCCTTTGAACAAATTGACCAATTCGTCGTGGCTGATGCGGGCCAGAATGGTGGGATTGTTAATCTTGTAGCCGTTCAAATTCAAGATGGGCAATACCGCACCATCGCGGATGGGATTGAGAAACTTGTTGGAGTGCCAGGAAGTGGCCAGGGGGCCGGTTTCCGACTCACCGTCACCGACGGCCACCGCCACCAGCAAATCGGGATTGTCGAACGCCGCCCCGAAGGCATGAGAAATACTGTAACCCAGTTCACCGCCTTCATGGATGGAGCCCGGCGTTTCCGGCGTGCAATGGCTGCCGATGCCACCGGGGAAGGAGAATTGTTTGAAGAAGTGCTTCATGCCCTCTTCATCCTGACTTTTTTCCGGGTAAATTTCCGAATACGTGCCTTCCAAATACACCGGCGCCAATACGCCAGGCGCACCGTGGCCTGGTCCCGCCAAAAAGATGGCGTTGACATCTTCTTTTTGGATCAAGCGATTCAAGTGGGTGTACATGAACGACAGCCCCGGGCTGGCGCCCCAATGACCCAATAAGCGGTTCTTGATGTGCTCCGGTTTCAAGGGCTCCTTGAGGAGGGGATTGTCCTGCAGATAAATCATACCGGCTGCCAGATAATTGCACGCGCGCCAGTAGGCATCTATTTTAGCGAGCACTTCGGGGGAAAGGGGTTTGTCGGTAGTTTCCATTTCAGATGCGGCTACGGCCATAACGAGTTCCTCCTGTTGTGAATATCTTATGCTGAACCGGAAAAGTTACCAACATGTTACAAGACCGGCATTGTGAAATCGCAGTTATAAAAGATGCCTGCGGTCTTCGGGCATTCGTTAAAAATACTTGTTAAATACATTGTGTTAAAAACATTTTTCAGAAAAGTGTAGACCAATATCACCTTTTTAGTAATAACCGACTGGATTCCACTGAAATATTTCCCCCTGATTTCATTCGCTAACCCGTGCTGTGTTTATCATGAATACTTGATTGTTGTCATTGTCACATGACAAGTCTTCCGGACTAATTCCCCAACACCGTAGTTGGTATCGCCGGATAATGAAGGTTAGGCACGAAGTTCTCTCAATGTTAGGATATAATATCCAAACCTGGATGACCCAAAGAGTGAATCATGGCGCAAAATATTTACGTAGCCGGCGCGGAATCGAAAAACGGTAAATCAGTCGTTGCCCTGGGATTGATGGAATTGTTCTCCACGCGCACCAACCGGTTAGGATTCTTCCGCCCGGTGATTCGCGCCAAAGACGTCCCCGATGCCTTGATCGAACTAATGTCGACACGTTATGGATTGCAACTCCCTTACGAGGCGATGTACGGTTGCAGTTATGAGCAAGCCCGCGAATACCTCGGCAAAGACCAGTACGATGAATTGCTCAAAATCATTCTCGAGAAATACAAATCCTTGCAGGACCAATGTGACCACATAGTTTGCCTGGGGACCGACTACAGCGGTGTGACCGCGGCATTGGAATTCGATTTTAACGCCGATGTGGCCAACAATCTGGGTTGTTATGTGCTACCGGTGGTAAAAGGTTACCGCCGCAACGAAGAGCAAATCGTCAATGCGGCCGCGGCGTTTATTCATTTATTGGAAGAGCGCGATTGCGATATTCTGGCCACCGTCATCAATAGGGTGGCTGCTGCCCAAGTGGAACGAATCAAACAAGCGGTGTCCCGCTCACTCGGTCTTACCTCACCCATGTATGTGCTGGCGGAAAATGCCTCCCTGAGCAAACCCACTATGTGGGATATTGCCCAAGCGTTGGATGCCGTGTGTTTGTACGGCGATCCGGAAACCCTAAACCGGGAAGTATATAACAACAAAGTCGCGGCCATGTTGTTGCCGGACTTTTTAAACTATGTTGAAGACCATAGCTTAATCATCACACCAGGGGACCGCTCCGACATTATTCTGGGAAGCTTGATGTCTTACCCTTCTCGCGCCTACCCCCAAATCGCCGGATTATTGCTGTCGGGTAATTTGCAACCCGCCAAAGAAGTCATGCGCTTAATCGATGGTTTGGGAACCGTACCGGTAGCCGTATTAAGTGTACCCACGGATACCTTTGCCACCACCATGAATGTCAGCTCGGTCACCGCGACCTTAAGCGCCGACAACGAACGCAAAATCGCCGCGGCACTGGGAGTAATTGAAACCAGCATCGATACCGATCAATTGCTGGAGCGCATTACCACCAGCCGCTCCACCCGGGTCACGCCGCTGATGTTCGAATACGAACTGATTCGCAAAGCACGCACCCGGCGCCAACACATCGTATTGCCCGAAGGCACCGAGCCGCGCATCCTGCAAGCCAGTGAAATACTCACCTTGCGCGACGTGGCCAAAATCACCTTGCTGGGCGACCCGGAAGTGGTACGCAGCAAAATTGCCGAATTGGGATTACACCTGAATGAAGTGGACATCATTGATCCGCTGCAAAGCGAGCTGCGCCAGCAGTTTGCCGACACCTATTATGAGCTGCGCAAACACAAGGGCATTTCTCAGCAAATGGCTTTTGATGCCATGGCGGATGTGAGCTACTTCGGCACGATGATGGTATACCACGATCTGGCCGACGGCATGGTTTCGGGTTCAGCACACACTACCCAGCACACCATCCGACCGTCCTTCGAAACGATCAAAACCAAACCCGGCGCTAAAATTGTCTCCAGCGTGTTTTTTATGTGTTTGCCTGACCGTGTGCTGGTGTTCGGCGATTGCGCCGTCAATCCCACCCCCAACGCGAATCAACTGGCTGACATTGCCATCAATTCGGCACTTACCGCCCAAAAATTCGGCGTGGAGCCGCGTATTGCCATGTTGTCTTATTCCACCGGCGAATCCGGCAAAGGTGAAGCCGTGGACAAAGTACGCCAAGCCACCACCTTGGTAAAGCAACTGCGCCCTGATTTGAAAATTGCGGGCCCTATTCAATACGACGCGGCCGTGGATATCTCCGTAGCGAAAACCAAACTGCCCGGCAATGATGTGGCCGGCAACGCCACAGTGTTTATCTTCCCCGACTTAAACACCGGCAATAATACTTATAAAGCCGTGCAGCGCTCTGCCAATGCGCTGGCCGTAGGTCCGGTTTTACAGGGATTAAACAAACCGGTAAATGATTTAAGCCGCGGGTGCACGGTGCCGGATATTATTAACACGGTGGCAATCACTGCCATTCAGGCGCAGGCTGATTAAGTTTTACAACCACGAAGCCACGAAGGACACGAAGAAAAACAATTTAGAGTTACTGATGAAGTTTGATGAAATCTCCAGTCGAGTAATAGGCTGTGCGATTGAGCTTCACCGTGAACTAGTGTAGTGTTTCATATAAAACGTGCATTTAGAAAGCCGCTCAAAGCGCGAGTGCGAGGCGCAGAGCGCAGGGAATGTCGGCTACCTTTCCAAGGTCTGCAACGCGGCAATCGTGCTTTGAGTGG
>JASFLF010000306.1:0-5153 GCA_050118235.1 Gammaproteobacteria bacterium
ATCCCACCAAGCGCTGAGTGGTTTCGCGAAATTTCATCCGCTATAGAGTCAGCCCAGGCATTTATATTCGTTATTAGCCCGGATTCGGTGGCTTCACGGGTCTGTCAGCAGGAAATCGCCCATGCCGTAGAAAACAACAAGCGACTTATTCCAATCGTATATGAAGAGGCCGAGGAGTCGCAAGTTCCGCAAGCACTTGGAAAGTTAAACTGGGTATTTTTTCGAGAGCACGACGACTTCAACTCCGCATTGAAAATCCTGATTGAGGCAATTGACACGGACCTGGAATGGGTGGGCGGTCACACCAGGTTGTTGGTTCGCGCCCGCGAGTGGGACAACAAACGTCGAGACAAAAGCCTTACGTTGCGGGGCAGCGATCTCCGCGAAGCGGAAGAGTGGTTGACCAAAGGGCCTGAAAAAGAGCCTAAGCCCACAGGATTGCAGACGCAATACATTATCGCCAGCCGAAAAGCCGCTACCAAACGCCAAACCATTACCCTAACTGCGATTTTATTTGGTTTTGTCGTAGCGTTGGTATTGGCGGGCGTAGCGTATTACCAATACACAGTTTCCGAGGAACGTCGAAAAATCGCTTTGTCTCGACAGCTGGCTGCGCAAGCCGTAAATCATTTGGATGATCAGCTGGATACCGCCATGTTACTTAGTGTGGAAGCCTATCGAACCCGCAACACCATAGAGGCGCGCAGAACCCTGTATAATGCCGTTCAGCATAATCCCCGACTTACCACATTTTTACATGGCCATACGGCGGGTGTGTTGAGTTTGGCGATCAGCCCGGACGGCGCCACGCTGGCATCCAGCGGATGGGACAATACCATTAGGTTTTGGAACATCGCGACTCATCAGCCTATTGGTGCCCCCTATTCCGGCCATAATAATTATGTGCGCAGTGTAGCTTTCAGTCCGGATGGGAAGTTATTGGCTTCCGGGAGTTGCGCTAAATACACTAAACACTGCGAACAGGGAGTGATTCACCTGATTGACGTCAACACACGCCTTCAAACCGGGGCGCCTCTCTCTGGCCATACCAATTGGGTATACAGTGTTGCTTTCAGCCCTGATGGGAAGTTACTCGCATCGGGCAGTTCGGATAATACCGTTCGCTTATGGGATGTCGCGACCGGCCAACCAGTGGGTCAGCCATTGACCGGGCACCAAAGCTGGGTGGTCAGTGTTACATTTAGTCCTGACGGTAAATTACTCGCATCCGCCAGTTGGGATAAAACAATTAGACTTTGGGATGTGGCCACAGGACAAAGCCACGGTCCACCGATCACGGGGCATACGAGTTCATTGACCGATGTGGCGTTTGGTACCAAGGGAAAAGTTCTGGCATCCAGCAGTTCGGACGGCACGGTTCGGCTGTGGGATGTTGCAACAGGTCAGGCACTGGGAAAGCCCCTCAGTGGGCATGATGGCACAGTAAATAGCGTAATCTTCAGCCCTGATGGCGAAACGTTATTATCGGCCAGCGCGGATGAATCAATCATCCCATGGGATATAGAATCCAGGCAATCCATGGCCCCGCCACTGACCGGACACACCAACGAGGTGTTGAGTCTCGCCATTTGCCCGGATGGTAATACAGTCGTGTCAGGTGACCGGGATGGCAATATTATCGTATGGAACTTGGGCAATTATAATCCTCTCGCTCAACCGCTGGCCCACGATATAGCGCCAGTGTCGAGCATTGTATATACGCCGCAAGAAACCTTGGTGTCTCTCGGCGGCAGGCCTATGGATAGATGGGATGAACGCTTGACCGTTTGGGATGCAACCACACGCCAGGCGTTGCGCCATTTCGATATCAATACATCCATACTAAACGAGGCGTTGAGCCCCGATGGACGGATCCTCGCAACGAGTTCGAGAAGTAAAAATGCGAGCGGTGAATCCACTGTCACCTTATGGGATGCGGAAAACGGTGGGCGCATGGGTACACCATTGACTGGCAAAGCCGGCTACATTACCAGCCTGGCCGTTGACTGGCAAAGTCGCAGGCTGGCAACGGGCAATGAAGACGGCACGATTGCCATTTGGAATTTGGCGACTCATCAAACCGTTGGATTGCCCCTTAGCAAGCATACAGGAAGAGTAACAAGTATGGCCTTCAGCCCCGATGGCCGAACACTTGCTTCGGGCGGCGAAGATCAAACCGTGCGATTTTGGGACATCACTACACAAAGCATGCTGGGCGAACCACTTACTGAGTTTCCCGCCCGTATCGCGCACATCGTGTACAGCGCAGACGGGCAGTTGCTGGCCGCTATTAGTATCGGCAAAACCAGCAGTGAAAACGCAATTGTTCTGTGGGACGCGAATACACACAAGATGCTTGGTGCCCCGCTTACCGGGCAAATAGGGAGCGGGGCGCTTACTTTCAGCGCGGACGGTACCATGCTGGCGTCGGCAAACATCGATGGAACGGTTACTCTGTTCGACGTGCATTCGCGTTTGTTACAGCCGTTTAGCCCCTACCTTTCCGGACACACCTCCAGCACGAATGCTGTAGCGTTCAGCCCTTCGAGTCCGCGGCTGGCATCGGGCGGTGGCAATATTAGCTCGGGTATGGCCAGCGGCGGTATGCCGCATGACGGTTCGATTGTGTTATGGGACCTCAATATAGAATCGTGGATAAACCGCGCATGCCGACGAGCCAATCGAAACCTGTCCTCCCAAGGAGAATGGAAGCAATTGATTGGAGACGAACCCTACCGGCGCACTTGTTCCGATTAAAAGGTTTCAAGCATTGAGGACCTATTTGCCATAACAGAGTATATAAACGATGCCTCGCGTCTCGCTTTAGCCATATATAGCTATATATAGCCATATAGAGCCATATACGGACAGCCACTGTAGCCATATATAGACAGCCACTATATAAACCCTTCCTTTTAACCTACAATGTCGACTCGGGATAACACTATGGCTGGCCAGTGCAATATGCTGATGTCGCCGCCATTGGCTTTGACTTGTGCCGCATTCTCAAACATCCGCTTGTGGGATTCGTTACGGCCTGCAGCGAGCGGACTTCTTATCTTGCATTCTTTCGCAGCCGTGCTCCAATCCTCGCGCTTGCATGCCTCCGGAAAAAGGTGCCATCCAAACTGTGGTATCGGAATACCACCCCATGCTACCCCCATAAATCCCAGTTGAGCGTCCGCTGGCCAGTTGTCGAAGTTTGCATAGAATCTCCGAGCCGAAGTATTGGTCTTTATATATTTTTCAACGTCGTTAGCATGTTGTCTGACCATTTGCTGGATACCGTTCTCGCTTAATTCCAGTCTAGTAATTGCAGCGAAAGCAGCGCCTCCTTTAAGCATCAAGTCCTTGCGAGATTTTACCAAGCTCCATTCAGACGAGATATCACCAGCTGAGGCGATGGACCCTGGATTTCCTTTGTAACTGAACTGGAGATTGAGCGCCTGACTAAGTGGATCGATTCGATGGCCTATACCCACCGTTACGATTCCTTTCTTATCCAAATACATGAATTTAACTTTTCCCTCATAGTCTTTTAGGAAACTTGCCAATCTCGCTTTGGCGCTTGGATGCATGTTCTAATCCTCTTATTGATGGGGACATGGTTTGACATCAATACATAGGCATAAACCTGGTAATCACACTTACCTGCTAATTCGTATATAGCATTAATGATAGCGCTGATAACCTAACTATCCTGTGCCTGAATTAACCCAAAGAGTGTCACTTAACTGGGATTACCATATATTTTATTGCGATCCAATTTCTTGTCCCACGGCAAGTTGTCTTTTTGCCATCCAGCATATCCATCAACCACGGAATATACATTCTTGTATCCAGCCTTTGCCATGAAATTCACCGCTTTTGCAGCCCGTTTGCCAGAGCCACAAACCAAGATGATTCTATCGTTTTTACTCAAGCCTTTTGTGTTCAAACGCGCCTCTACATCTTTAAGAAAATCCGGGTTGTCATCCAGTTTAAACTTGCCTTGTTTGTCATCCCACTTATTAGTGTTAATAAATTTAAATGTGACGTTATAATCCACTCCTGCTGGCATCCCAACCGTATGAATTTCTACCGGATCCCTTATATCGAGGAAAAGGGTTTTCGCACTGTGTTTTTGCATATAGTCATGGGTTTCTTTGGATGTTAAATAAAGCCCCAAATCATTTTGCTTACTCTTCTCCACCTTGCTGGCATCTACTGCATAAACACCTGCCACCAAGCCTAAATTAAGAATTAAGACAATCAATGTTGATACTAGCATTTTTATTTTCATGTTATTTTCACCTCTTTTTTCAGTGTAAGCCGGAAAAATGAATATAGGTCGCCGCACACACATAATGAATGATCTGTATCAGGAAAATGGTAACGGATTCATCTGAATTCTCTGGCGAGCGCCTAAAGCAACAACACCCATTAGTTGACTATTACCGGTAGTTATTTCTGGACTATCGAGAATTTCGGATGTAATTGGCACCCATCTTACGCTATATGCTGAACACCAAGCTAAACGATGAAAACATAGGTATTACCATTGCAAGGTGTTTTATCAATTTGCGCAGGAATAAATAACTATTTCACTTTTTATAATAAACGGTAGTGTTCACGGATTTCCTGAGGTCGGCTTCCTCCGGCCAATACCTCGTGATGTTAACCTCGTCTAAAGTGCCCACTTCTGGTGCACTCACTTGACACGCTACGGCTAGTCCAGCGCTCGCGCACCTAGCGACCAGTCGCTTCTCGTCTCGCTGATTTCACCATGTAATACGGTACAGTACGCTAGTATCAGGACTTACACCTGACTAGGTATCCTTGAGGCAAGTTATGATTGACAAAAAGGTCAAGTTTTAGGCCGCAAGTTTCGCGGCTTGGCCGACTGGCAAAGTCAACTAATTAGTGGGTCCTTATATTGTTCTTGTATTGTTCTTGTATTGTTCTTGTATTGTTCTTGTATTGTTCTTGTATTGTTCTTGTATTGTTCTTGTATTGTTGCCTGCATTTTACGTGTGCGCTCGGTCAATTGGCTATTTCCTTTTGTTACTCCACCAATACTTCATTAGTCGCCGTGCCGCATAAAAGGCGATGATGAATATCATGACAAGCAGAAGATATTCTGCCCACCCAAATTCCGCTGCGGTGCAATTTAT
>JASFLF010000307.1:0-5147 GCA_050118235.1 Gammaproteobacteria bacterium
CGCCAAACCGTTTAATCCCTGGGACGAATTAAACCATTACCAAAATGAGCATGCCTTGCAGGGAAGCGTTGGCGCGGCCTGTGTATTTGTCGGCACAATGCGGGATTTTAATGAAGGGGATGACGTCGGCGCCATGTATCTTGAGCACTACCCGGAGATGACCGCCGGTTATATGCAAAAAATCGCCACTGAAGCCCGGCAACGCTGGGAGATTGAAGACCTGCTCATGATTCACCGTTATGGTGACATCCATCCCAACGATACTATAGTATTATTGGCCGCATGGAGCGCGCATCGCGAGGCGGCCTTTGGCGCCTGCCGTTATTTGATCGAGGAGCTGAAAGCCCGGGCGCCGTTTTGGAAAAAAGAAACTCTGTTAGCGGACAATTCCACCCGCTGGGTCCAAGGCACAGCTAAAACCTAATCGTGAACTGTCACATGAGGCTTGTTGTATGCCATGGAGTCGTCCACCGGCACATGGTGGATTTCAAAGTCCATGGTGGCCAAATCACCCATCACATAGGTGGGCTCCGCGCCTACACCGCCCACGGTGCCGGGATTGATCAATAGCGTGGTGGACTGTTTGATATTGCTCACCCGGCTGATTTCCACTTTGTGATCGTGACCGCAACACACTAAATCCCACTCACCGGTGGTGCTCAAAGCGCGCGCATAATGCGGATAATGCACCAGGAATATTTTCCGCCCGGCCAATTCCAATCCCGCGTCCTGGCCGTGAAAATTCACCACACTGTCAGGTTCTTGTGCCAGCATCGCCATGTTATATAAGTCGCCGGTGTTATTGCCGTGAATAACATGCACTGGCAACCCGTGTTTTTGCAATACCCGCAACGTGGTGGGCGCCACCACATCACCGCAATGCAACACTGCCTGGGCGCCCGCGGCTTTGGCGTCTTCCACGGCAATGTCCAGTAATTTTCGGTTATCGTGACTGTCGGATAGGATACAAATTTTCATGGGGACCTTTTTAGTTACTAGTTGATTTACTTGGCTATTTTGCTTCATGAACTCACAGCGATTGGGCGTGAACACACGCTGCCACTGGAATGAACCACTGAGAATGGGGGGACATCAGGAATCGCTTTCGTGATTTATATCAAAAGAGCAGAATAATCACCCGATTTTACGCTTTCGTCTGCTGTACGATGAATTCTAACCCAGTTATGATACCACGGAATTAAAAAACCAAGCAGGCAAAAATCGCACAACAAGAATTATGAGAGGAGATGCTGCAAAGTTTTTAATAACAACGATAAATAAATATAAGGCCAGTCAATTCAGGTTCCAACCCGTATCGGCAACAATACTCAGCTTTTGCGGCTCAGTAAACCGCCGGCTAGCAACAATAGTAAGTTGTGATCGCGTTAATCCCAGGATTTGACTGGATAGAAAACAACAACAATACGGAGGATGTTACGGTAATGAATATTTCACTTATACCACCGATTTTAGGTGTAGTCGGGCTCATTGTCGCTTTCATCATATATGGCATGGTGAAGAGATACCCACCAGGGGAAGGAAAAATGGTGGAGATCTCGGACTTGATTCACCTCGGCGCCATGGTGTTTATGAAACGCGAATACAAAATGTTGGGTATATTCGCGGCGATATTGATTGTATTATTGTATATTTTTCTTGGCTGGCAAACCGCCATGGCTTTTCTGGTGGGTGCGCTAGCTTCCGCCATAGCCGGATACATAGGCATGTATACGGCCACTCAAGCCAACGTTAGAACCACCAATGCCGCGCATACCAAAGGCGCCGCAGACGCATTGACCGTGGCTTTTTTCGGCGGTTCCATTATGGGCATGACCGTCGCCTCAATGGGATTGTTAGGTTTGGGCGTTTTGTACATGATCTTCGGTGGCGATCCGCATACGGCGCATGTCATACACGGCTTCGGCATGGGCGCCTCCTCAGTGGCGTTGTTCTCCCGTGTTGGCGGTGGCATCTACACTAAAAGCGCCGACGTTGGCGCCGACTTAGTAGGCAAGGTCGAAGCGGGTATCCCCGAAGATGATCCCCGCAATCCCGGGGTTATCGCCGACAATGTTGGGGACAACGTCGGTGACGTGGCCGGCATGGGCTCGGACATTTTCGAATCCTATTGCGGTTCCATCATCGCCACCATCGCCATGGCTTCCACCATGGCCACTCATTTAGTGGCTGAATTGGGCGGCAACCAGGCGGCGTTGATGTTTCTGCCTCTGGCACTGGCTTCCGCCGGTTTGATTTGTTCGGTCATCGGAATTGCGATAGTGAAAATGTTCTCGGCACAATCGCCGGAAAAAGCATTGCGTACCGGCACTATCGGCGCGGCGGTCATCTTTATTATCGCCTCTTATTTTGTGATCGATGCCGTGGGCGTAGCTCCTAAGGTGTGGTGGGCCGTATTGGCCGGCACCATTGGCGGAATTATTATCGGATTGGTCACCGAATATTACACCGGCGGCGGCCCTGTTCGTAAGATCGCCACAGCAGGTGAAACCGGTCCGGCCACGGTCATGATCACGGGCTTGGCCATCGGTATGGAGTCGGTGACGATTCCGCTACTGACTATTGCGTCCATTATCTTTGTTTCCACTGCCTTAGTGGGTGTATACGGCGTGGGCATAGCCGCGGTGGGCATGCTGGCCACCGTAGGTATCACCATGGCCATCGACGCCTATGGACCAGTGGCCGACAACGCCGGGGGAATTGCGGAGATGGCCGAGCTGGGGCCGGAAACCCGGAAAATCACCGACTCATTGGATGAGCTAGGCAACACCACCGCCGCCATCGGCAAGGGTTTTGCCATCGGCGCGGCGGCACTGGCCGCATTGGCGATTATCGCGGCGTTTGTGGAAACGGTTAGCGTGCACGTGGTGGACTTCAATCTGGAATTGAGTAATCCCAGAGTATTGGTCGGCATGTTCATCGGCGGTATTTTCCCCATGCTGGTCAGCTCCATGACCATGACGGCGGTGGGTGACGCGGCGTTTGATATGATCAAGGAGATACGCCGTCAATTCAAGGAAATTCCCGGCTTATTGGAAGGCACCGGCAAACCCGACACCGCCCGCTGCGTGGACATCGCCACTACCGCCGCACTGAAGAAAATGGTCCCACCCGGCACATTAGCGGTCCTGGCTCCGCCGGTGGTGGGTTTTGTGTTAGGCCCGGAAGCCTTAGGTGGCATGTTGGGCGGCGCGTTAGTGTCCGGTGTGTTGATGGCGTTAATGATGGCCAATGCCGGTGGCGCCTGGGACAACGCTAAAAAATACATCGAAAAAGGCAACCTGGGTGGCAAAGGCTCGGATGTTCATAAAGCCGCAGTGGTGGGTGACACGGTAGGTGATCCATTCAAAGACACCTCTGGCCCTTCCATGAACATATTGATTAACGTCTTGGCCATCGTCAGTCTGGTCATTGCACCGCTTTTAGGCAATTCCTTGCTGTAAAAACCAAGCACTAAGCTGTAAATAACCAAAGCCCTCATCCATGGAGTATGGACGAGGGCTTTTTTTCTGCATATCGCGACGACAATAATTGGGCTAATATTGAAAAGCGATATGAAAAATCACGCAACTGATGCGCAAATCACAGCCATTCATCATCAAGACACGCTAGCAACCTATGAATGAAAAGGGGTCTCGGCCACCCGATTATTATCGAACATTATTCGATGCCTCCAACGATGCCATGTTGGTTCTCGAACCAACCAACGGAACCATTCTGGACGCCAACAACACCTTCACGCAGTGGTTCGGTTACCCCCGCAGTGAATGGAAATCCCTGCCATTATCCTCTTTTATCTGCAGCGACTCGACTGATGCCGCCACCACGACCAATCCTCGTATTTTTAGCGAACTCAATACATTGCGCGAAGAATGCCATCGCCAATGTCAGATGCAAGCGAAAAGCCAGCAGCGTTGTTGGGTTGAAGTCCATCTAAAACCGATCCAATTCAATAAGCAGAGATGCATCCTCGCCATTATTCAGGACATCAGCGAATTCAAGCAAAATGAATCAAGACTACGGGATTCGGAAAAAAACTGGCGTTCGATCGCAGAAAACGTCCCGGATTTCATCATCGTCACCGATCAACAAGGCATTATCCAGTTCATCAACACAGTCCTACCCGGCTATGAAAAAGACGACGTCATCGGCAAGTCCATTCTCAATTTCCAACCTTCGGAATATCATGAATCCATGCGCGGATGTCTACAGCAAGTATTTGCGCAGGGTGAAATCGCCACCCTTGAAACCATGGGAGCCGGTTCACCCGGCGAATTGCGCCACTACATCAGTCGCTTCGCCCCCATTAAGGAAAACAACCAGGTCGTATCAGCCTTGGTTATCGCCACCGATATCACCGAACAAAAAAAAACCCTGGAAGCACTACATCTATCCGAAGAAAAATTCAAAAAAGCCTTTTACGCCAGCCCTGACGTTATTGGCATCACCCGTTTAGCCGACGGCAAAATATTGGAGATCAACGACAGCTTTGAGCGCATTACTGGCTATAGCAAACAAGAAGCCATTGGGCGCACTACCACAGAGCTTAATCTTTACGCCAATCCCAGTGAACGCCAGACTTTGGTCGATCGCCTGCGAGAAGGCCATAGCGTAAAAGATTTTCCCTGGACATTGCGTACCAAAGCCGGAGAACTCAGGGACTGTTTAATCTCCAGCGAAGTATTCGCCATTGGAGAAGAAGGGCATATGGCCTCGGTAATCCGCGATGTTACCGACACTAAAAAAGCCGAACAAGCGCTACAGCAGTCCAGAGCGGAATTGAAACAACGCAACCTGTCCTTGGCGACCATAAACGCAATTGCCGATCGCGTATTCCACGCTTTCGATGTGCCAACGGTTGCCAAAGAGGCGGTGGAGGCTATCGCTGAATTTGCCAACTCCATCTCCATTTCCTTTTATCTGGTGGACCGACAACACTCAAGACTGGAACTGGTGCACACCACAGAACCCAATCAAGCCATGGTGGACAAAATACGATACGTGCCCATGGCAGGCAGTATCTCCGGTCGCGCGGTAACGGAGAAAAAAATATTCAACGTTGAAGACCTGCGCTCCGATACGCGCTTGCATGAGCGCGCTAAAAACGCCGCCCTGCGACAAGGTTATTT
>JASFLF010000308.1:0-5139 GCA_050118235.1 Gammaproteobacteria bacterium
TTCTCCGCTTCTTCCAATATGACGCCGCGGGAATATACATAGGTATAACCCAGCGTTAACATAAGGAATAGGACGAGTGCTATGGTGTAAGCACTGAGCCGGAAACGATAGGTTCTAACCATTATAATGAGTAGTGGTGTTAGTGGTTTTGGGCCATGCTGTTTTGTAATTTGGCGGGATTTGACGGCAGCAGATTGTATTGTGCAGCCACTTTTCGAAAACCGGGGCCGTATTGTGCTTCTTCGATCAGTTTTACCACGTCTTTGCTGGGCGATTGATTGGTTACCGCCGAAAGCTGACGGTAAAAAGGGTAACTGCCGTTGGCGAGATTTTCCGCCGTAGGAGCGACGCCGTTAATAGTGAGCGGCTTGACCCGGTCGGTGGGTTTGAATTTCCATGTGGAGCCGGTGTGCCCTATGGCGCTGCCGAAATCGTTAATGCGTTGCACCATGGCTGCGGCGCTTTTCACGTTCAAGCGCTGCTGGCGGAATTCTTTGGCATCGGGAAGGATCAATTTCCAATGGCCCGGCCGGTCTTTGCAATGCAACCGGGTTACCAGGACAATGGGTTTGTCCGGGCCGCCCACTTCTTGCCAATTGGTAATATCGCCGCGAAAAATACCGCGTACTTGATCTTCGGATAAATCGCTAACCGGATTATCGTCTCTGACCAGAATAAGAATGGGTTCTTTGGCCAACGGCCACACTTTCAAGTGATTCTCTTTCACTTCTTTGTCTGACAATGGGCAGCAGACAAATCCGAAGGTTTCATGGTGCGGCGCGTTTTGCTTGGCGGCCTTGATACCGGCATTGCAGCCTACGCCCAACATGGAGTTTTCACCAAAAAGAATGATTTTGCGCCCGGTGGCCTTTTCCAAATCCTTTTTGAGGGCATCGAAGACAATCCAGGCGAAATGGGCACCGGCGCCCATCAACATGTCTTCGTCACTGTGAGCGGCTGGCAGATATAATATCGTGGCCAATAATACACCCGCCGCAGCAGCGCGGATTGCTTTTTGGAACAACGTTTTGCGGGTCATATTTCCCATTGCGATAAAACATTGTGTTAATTTCATTTATGTCCTGGCCCCATTTTTCTTCCGGAATTTTCAACCACCGCTTTTATCAGGTATCGTCCAAACAGCCGGTTTCTTTAGCTGAAAAAACTTTACATTTTAATGGCTTATCCTATTGGAGATTTCGGTTTTATGAGCGGCCATGAAAAGCCGTTTTGATTATCCATCAGGGGAAAAGGGGGACGGCAAAGGGGGATTTTGGGGATTAACGAGCGGCTTTGCCTACGTTATAGCGCCGCGTGTGAGCACACCGGGCATTGCGGATCTTTTCGCAGCTTAATGATGCGCCATTCCATGGCTACGGCATCCAACAGCATTAACCGTCCCATCAGTGTTTTACCGATATTTAACAACACCTTCATCGTTTCAGTGGCCTGTGTAGCACCAATCATGCCTACGACCGGTGCCAATACACCGGTTTCGCTGCAGGTTTGCGTGTAATCGTCTTCATCTCTGTATAAGCAGCGATAACAAGGACTTAGAGGGATTTCGTTATGGAAAACGCTGATCTGACCTTCCATGCGGATTGCCGCCCCGGAAACCAGGGGTTTTTTCATTTTCACGCACGCATCGTTTAATTGAAACCGTGTGCGAAAATTGTCGCTGGCATCGACCACCACATCGGCTTTAGCGATATACAGCAGCAGTTCCGCGTCATGGAGTTGATGGTCCACCAGTTCCATTTGAACCTCGGGATTCAACGCCCGCAGCGTTTCTGCGGCGGATTGCACTTTGGATTTTCCCAGGTCGGCCGTATTGTGGACAATTTGCCGTTGCAGGTTGGACAGTTCCACCTTGTCGTGATCACACAGCGTCAGATGGCCGACCCCCGCGCTGGCCAAATACATTGCCACCGGCGAACCCAAGCCTCCCAGGCCGATGATTAACACCCTGGATTGCAGCAGTTTTTGTTGGCCGATAATGTCCACTTGCGGCAGCATGATTTGCCGGCTGTAGCGTAGGAGTTGTTCGTCGTTCATGATTGTTTAGTTGGTATTTGTTTCAGAGCACAGTTCTTAAAGTATACGGCTATTTTTGAGGCGCTGCGAAGAAATATATTCACCACGAAGCACACGAACGCAATTACAACTAAGCTGGTTTTTCCTTCGTGTTCTTCGTGGTGAAATACATATCGGTGGCTTAACACAGTGCCACAATATTAAGCACTCCGAAGCTTGGATTAGTTATAGTGGCGATAAAAAGGCGGGCGTTTGTCGCGGCAGCCGTGTAACAGCTGATCGTAGCGGCGGATGAAGATTTCGGTGGTGGATTTGGACTCTGCGTGGTCGTAGCCTAAATTGGCCAATTGGGTTTCTTCGGAGTAATAAAACAAGGCTCGTTTGAGTTTGGCGAATAAGCTGTTGTCCAAATGAAATCCCAAGTCCGCCAGGGCGGCTTCAATGGTTTTTAATGTAATATATTGGATGTTATAGGTGATGTGTAATAAATGACGGTTCAGGGGTCTGACTTCATGAATGCCTGACACATCGAGTAATAACAAACTCGCGGATTCCGCCTGGTTGTTGTCCGGGTGAAGCGGACAAAAGGCGATTTCCCGTTGTTTAAGAAGTTCTGCCATTATCGGGTCCATAATTATCATCCTAGCTATATCCACAAATAAATCAAGCTTAAGTTCTGCGGGGGATATGGCGGTTTTTTGTAAATATACTGCAAATCAACGACTAAGAAACTTGAAAAATTTTACATGGAAGGTACGAACGACACTAAAGGTATTGTTTATATTATCTTCGTGTCCTTCGGCCTTTGTGGTAAATTAAATACTCAGTCGCCCCGCGCTTACCCGCTCCAATTGGGCGTAATCGCTGTGGCATTGTACGTCCTGAAAACCGTTGTTCCTCAACAATTGCACAACGGCATCGCCTTGTTGGTAACCGTGCTCCAGCAGTAACCACCCTGGGGCGGTGAGGTAAGCCCCGGCGTGTCGAATAATGTGTTCAATATCATCTAATCCTTGTGGCCCGGAACTCAATGCGCTTACTGGTTCGAAACGTAAATCCCCCTGTTTCAAATGCGGATCGTTTTCGGCCACGTAAGGTGGATTGGAAACCACCATTTGGAAACACTCGTTTTCCAGCGCTTCAAACCAGTAGCTTTCCCGGAAGCGGACATTGTGAATATTGTTGTGTAGCGCATTGTCTTTTGCCACCGCAAGACTGGCGGAGGATTGGTCGGTGGCGGTGATGCGGCAGCGGGGCCGTTCTCTAGCGACAGCCAAGGCGATGGCCCCTGAGCCGGTCCCTAGATCCGCAATGTGCCAGGCGGCGTCGGCCGGAATCTTCTCAAGTACCAATTCCACCAGATGTTCGGTTTCCGGTCTGGGGATTAATACCTCGGGGGTGACATGCAAGCGTAAATCCCAGAACTCTTTATAGCCGGTAATGTAAGCGATGGGTTCGCCTTGTTGACGCCGTGCCAGCAATTGTTGGTATTGCGCCAGCACTTCCTTGTTCAAGGGTTTTTCCGGCCAGGTGCGCAAATACGCACGGCTTTTGTTAAGGCAGTGGCAGAGCAAAATCTCCGCTTCCAGCGCGGCGCTCTCGTGATGAGGCTGTAATAATTCGCGGCCAAGCTGCAGGGTTTTGGTGATAGTGTAATTATTTTCCAAGAAATGTCTGAGGGTAATGAATTTAAGCGTTTTCTTCGCCCAGCGCTGTCAATAATTGCGCTTGATGTTCGCTGATGAGAGGCTCTATGACCATATCCAAATCCCCTTCCATGAGACTTTCCAGCTTATAGACGGTGAGATTGATGCGGTGATCGGTCATTCGTCCCTGCGGGAAGTTGTAAGTCCGGATACGCTCGGAACGATCGCCTGAGCCCACCAATGACTTGCGGGTTTGCGCTTGTTCGGCGGCAATGCGTTCCTGTTCCATGGTATGCAGTTTGGATTGCAGCAGTGACATGGCCCGGGCACGGTTTTTATGTTGCGAGCGTTCGTCCTGGCACTCCACCACAATGCCCGACGGCAAATGGGTGATGCGGATGGCCGAATCGGTTTTATTGACGTGCTGACCACCGGCGCCGGAAGCTCGGAACGTATCGACTTTGAGTTCCGCGGGATTGATATCCGGCAATTCCACTTCGGGAATTTCCGGCATGATGGCCACCGTGCAGGCGGACGTATGCACCCGGCCTTGGGATTCGGTTTCCGGCACCCGTTGTACGCGATGGCCGCCGGATTCGAATTTCAAGCGCGAATAAGCGCCTTGGCCGATGACCCGCAGAATGATTTCTTTGTGGCCGCCGTGTTCACCGGCATGATCGCTTAGGATTTCGATTTGCCAGCGGCGCTGCTCGGCGTACCGTGAATACATGCGGAACAAATCTCCGGCGAACAACGCCGCTTCGTCACCGCCGGTGCCGGCGCGGATTTCCAAATAGATATTGTGGTCGTCATTGGGGTCTTTGGGCAGTAGTAACGTTTGCAGCTCCAATTCCAGCTTTTCCAACTCTTGTTTTTCTTTGGCCAGCTCATCTTCACCCAACGCGCGCATTTCCGGATCGCTGTCCTTGAGCATGCCTTTGGCTTCTTCGATGTTTTCCTGCGTTTCTTGGAAGCGCACAAAGCAATGTACCACTGGCTCAATTTGGGCGTGTTCGCGGGACAATTCGCGGAACCTGTTTTGGTCGCTGATGATTCCCGGATCGGCCAGCAAGGCATTAATTTCTTCAAGTCGATCTGCAAGCGTTTGCAGCTTGCTGAGCATGGATGGCTTCACGATTAGGGTCTCTAAAGGTCGGAGGTTTTAAGGTCGAACAAATCACGGGCCGCCTTGAGCAGTTCGGTGCGTCCCTCGTAGCCGGCTTGTTTGAGTTGGGTGCTGGGTTCGTGAAGCAGTTTGTTGGTTAAGCGATGGGCGAATTGTTTCAGTACCACTTCGGGGTCTTTGCCCCCGGCGATTTGTTTCAGCGCCAATTCCAATTCGATATCCCGTTTGGTTTCGGCGGTCTCACGCACAGCGCGAATGGTATCCACCGCGTCCAGAGATCGGATCCAATTCATGAAGTGGGAAACTTGGACATCGATGATTTCTTCGGCTTGC
>JASFLF010000309.1:0-5126 GCA_050118235.1 Gammaproteobacteria bacterium
TTGATTCTGCATTCTAAAGCTCAGAATACTATCATGGAAATGGCTGCTGAAGCCGGTACCGTGGAAGACCTCGAGCTGGAAGATGTATTAAAAGTCGGTTATGGCGACATCAAGTGCGTCGAGTCCGGCGGTCCTGAGCCAGGTGTCGGCTGCGCCGGCCGTGGCGTTATCACTTCCATCAACTTTTTGGAAGAAGAAGGCGCTTATGACGAAGACCTGGACTTCGTATTCTACGATGTATTAGGTGACGTTGTATGCGGTGGTTTCGCGATGCCTATTCGCGAAAACAAAGCGCAGGAAATCTACATCGTGGTATCCGGTGAAATGATGGCCATGTACGCGGCCAACAACATCTCCAAGGGTATCGTGAAATATGCCAACTCCGGTGGTGTACGTCTGGCTGGTCTGATCTGTAACAGCCGTAACACCGATCGTGAAGATGAGCTGATCGAAGCACTGGCTTCAAAGCTGAGCACAACAATGATTCACTTCATTCCACGTGACAATGCAGTACAACGTGCTGAAATCCGTCGTATGACAGTAATCGAATACGATCCAACAGCCAAACAGGCTGATGAGTATCGTGCTCTGGCTAAGAAAGTTGATGAGAACAGAAATCTGAACATTCCTACTCCGGTTACCATGGATGAGCTCGAAGAGCTGTTGATGGAATTCGGCATAATGGAAGAAGAAGACGAAAGCATTGTGGGTCAAACCGCGGCCGCTGAAGGGGCAACTGCCTAAACTTGTAGTATGAAAGGGGGCAGGTCTGGCCTGTCGTTATAAACCAGACCTGCCATTGATTCTTGTTAACCGTTCGTGCACAGATTAGTGTCGACGAAAGCAGGAGATAGAACCATGAGTGTAATGACTCGAGAAGAGACTGAAGCCCTTATTCAAGAAGTGCTTGAAGTCTATCCGGAAGAAGCTAAGAAAGAACGCGCCAAGCACTTGGCCGTTAACGACCAGGCAGAAGAAAAGTCCAACAAATGTATTACCTCCAACAAAAAGTCTTTACCCGGGGTAATGACTATTCGTGGATGTGCCTACGCCGGCTCAAAAGGTGTGGTATGGGGTCCCATTAAAGACATGATCCATATTTCACACGGTCCGGTAGGGTGCGGACAATACTCACGTGCTGGCCGTCGTAATTATTATATCGGTACCACCGGGGTAAATACGTTTGTCACTATGAACTTTACAACGGATTTCCAGGAAAAAGATATCGTATTCGGTGGCGACAAAAAACTGGATAAAACCATCAATGAGATCAACCAGCTGTTTCCTTTGAACAAAGGTGTCAGTATTCAATCTGAATGTCCCATTGGCTTGATCGGTGATGATATCGAAGCGGTGGCCAAGAAAACCAGTAAAGAGATCGAAAAACCTGTAGTACCCGTTCGTTGTGAAGGTTTCCGCGGCGTGTCCCAATCACTGGGTCACCACATCGCTAACGACTCTATTCGTGACTGGGTATTGGATGCGCGCGATAACGACAATTCCTTTGAAACTACACCTTATGATGTGTCCATCATTGGTGACTACAACATCGGTGGTGACGCCTGGGCTTCTCGTACCCTGTTGGAAGAAATGGGATTGCGTGTGGTGGCTCAATGGTCAGGTGACGGTACTTTGTCTGAAATCGAGTTAACACCAAAAGTGAAGCTCAACCTGGTTCACTGTTATCGCTCCATGAACTATATCTCTCGCCATATGGAAGAGAAATATGGGATACCGTGGATGGAATACAACTTCTTTGGTCCCACCAAGATTGAGGAAAGCTTGCGCAAAATCGCCGCTCACTTTGATGACAAAATCAAAGAAGGCGCCGAGCGTGTAATCGCTAAGTACAAGAAAGAGTACGAAGAAGTTATAGCGAAATACCGTCCACGTCTTGAAGGCAAAAAAGTCATGTTGTTCATCGGCGGCTTGCGTCCTCGTCACACCATTGGTGCTTACGAAGACTTGGGCATGGAAGTGGTTGGTACCGGTTATGAGTTCGGTCATAACGACGATTACGACCGTACTATTCCGGAAATGGGCAACGCAACATTGTTGTATGACGATGTGACCGGTTACGAATTCGAAGAGTTCGTCAAAGCCATCAAGCCCGATTTAATCGGATCCGGTATCAAAGAGAAGTACATCTTCCAGAAAATGGGTATTCCCTTTAGACAAATGCACTCTTGGGACTACTCAGGACCTTATCACGGCTACGATGGTTTCGCCATTTTCGCCCGCGACATGGACATGACACTCAACAATCCTTGTTGGGGTGCCATTGAAGCGCCGTGGAAGAAAAAAGCCGCTGATGAAGGTGCGGAAAAAGTCGCAGCCGGTGCTTAATTGTAAGCACTCGTTCCTACGCTTCGCGTGGGAACGAGAGTGGCAGGAAGAAAGGAGTAGCGTGCGCTGTGCGCACGTTTGTTAAAACCCATAGGCCGTTAGTTCACAGATTAGTGGCGCGGTAGGAGGTTATCATGAGTCAATCAACAGAGAACATCAAACCCAGTTATCCTTTGTTTCGTGACGAGGATTACAAAGAAAATTTGGCGAATAAAAAAGCCAGCTATGAAGAGTGTCACCCACAAGACAAAATTCAAGAAGTTTTTGAATGGACAACAACTGAAGAGTACCAGGAACTGAACTTTAAGCGCGAAGCCGTAACCATAAACCCGGCCAAAGCGTGTCAACCATTGGGTGCAGTATTATGCGCGCTGGGATTCGAAGAAACCATGCCGTATGTACACGGTAGTCAGGGTTGCGTGGCATATTTCCGCACCTATTTCAACCGTCACTTCAAAGAGCCTATCTCTTGTGTATCCGACTCCATGACGGAAGACGCCGCGGTGTTTGGTGGCCAGAAAAACATGTTCGCCGGTTTGGAAAATGCCAAAGCGTTATACAAGCCGAAAATGATTGCAGTGTCCACGACGTGTATGGCGGAAGTAATCGGCGACGACTTGAACGCGTTCATCGGCAACGCCAAAAAAGATGGTCGTGTGCCGCAAGAATATCCAACCCCCTTCGCGCACACGCCAAGTTTTGTAGGCAGTCACGTGACTGGCTGGGATAACATGTTCGAAGGCATTGCCCGTTACTTCACTTTAAATGAAATGGAAGGTAAAGAAGTGGGCAGCAATGGCAAGTTAAACATCGTGCCGGGCTTTGAAACCTACTTGGGTAACTTCCGAGTGATCAAGCGTATGCTGGAAGAAATGGGTGTGGATTACACCATGTTGTCTGATCCCACCGAAGTACTGGATACGCCTGCTGACGGTACGTTTCGCATGTATTCCGGCGGTACGACCATCGATGAAGTCAAAGATGCGCCCAATGCAAAAGACACTTTGTTCCTACAGTCTTGGCAATCCGACAAATCCTCGAAGTTCGTTAAAAACACCTGGAAACACGAATCAGCAAAAATCAACATTCCCATGGGATTAGAATGGACCGATGAGTTCTTGATGAAAGTCTCTGAAATCACTGGTCAGCCGATTCCAGAGTCTTTGGAAAAAGAGCGGGGCCGTTTAGTTGACATGATGACCGACTCTCACACCTGGATGCACGGCAAGAAATTCGCCTTGTGGGGAGATGCCGATTTCGTCAAGGGCATGACCAAGTTCTTGCTGGAATTGGGCGCGGAGCCAACCCATATTCTTTGCAACCATGCCAACAAGCGCTGGCGTAAAGAAATGGACAAAATCCTGGAATCATCGCCTTATGGTGCCAACTGTGAAGTTCACATTGGTAAAGACTTGTGGCATATGCGCTCGCTAGTTTTTACCAACAAGCCGGACTTCATGATTGGAAACTCTTACGGTAAGTTCATTCAGCGTGACACCATTACCAAAGGCAAAGAGCATGAAGTACCATTGATCCGTATCGGTTTCCCGATATTCGATCGCCACCATCTGCATCGCGATACCACTTTGGGTTACGAAGGTGCAATGCATGTTCTGAAAACCATTGTTAATGCCATATTGGATCGGTTAGATGAAGATACCCGCGGTATGGGTACCACTGACTATAACTATGATTTAATCCGGTAGTGGATTTAATTCATTAGCGGCTATAAGGGGCAACAAGCAATCAATCCTGGTTGCTTGTTTCCTCGATTTTAATGGCGATAGCCAAAAGGTGTAACCGATGCCAAAAGTAATGATACGTAAGAATGAATCCGGTGTTATGACGTTGTACGTAGCGAAAAAAGACTTGGAAGAAACCGTAGTCTCTATCGAATACGACGGTCCGGAAAAGTGGGGTGGAGAAGTAGAGCTGGCTGACGGCTCGAAATACTTCCTGGATCCCGTGGAGTATATGCCGAAATTGCCCGTGACGCTTAGGGCAAAAAGACTGTAACAGTTTACTCTTTGTAGTTTTTTGTGGAGGATTAATCATGGCTTTATATATTGTAGATGCTGAATGCATATCTTGTGGCGATTGTGTACCAGTATGTCCAACTCAATCAATCACCGAAAGTAAAATTGTTTTCGTAATTGACCCAAAGACTTGTACCGAATGTGAAGGCGATTTTGATGAACCGCAATGTGTGGATATCTGTCCGGTAGATAATTGTATTTTACCGCTGGCATCGTAGGGTAGCCGTCATGAATGCGCAAAGCATATCAAGAGACGTAGCCTTACGCATTGGTCTGGCAGCGCGGGTATTGCCTGGAGTGGATGCCCGCCAGCTGTTGGAAGTGCTCAAAGAGCGTTTGGGTTTTCCCCTAACCGAAGCGCGGTTGACAAAAATGACCGTTACTGATCTTAAAACGGGCTTGGCCAGTTTGGACGGTGAAGAAGATTCCGAAGACACCGGTATCGGTATGGAATACCTCAAGCTGGCCGTTCGATACCTCTGGGGTGAAGAAGGCGTAGAACCTGATTTGCCAGAAATTCAGGTATACCAGGATGGTGAAATGCCTGGTTCAATTCGAGTTGCGGTTGGCTCCAACGGTGCAGACGAAATCGATGGTCACTACGGGTCCTGTCCGCGCTTTTTAGTGTATCAAGTGTCTCCCGAGGAGGTTAGGCTGGTGGATATTCGTTCTACCGCCGGGGCGGATCAAGCCGACGATAAAAACGCGTTTCGTGCGGAAATTATTGCTGATTGTCATGTTATG
>JASFLF010000310.1:0-5101 GCA_050118235.1 Gammaproteobacteria bacterium
CTTATTGAAGTTCAGCATATTTATGAAAAAGAGCATCATCAAAACGCTGTTAACCAGTTTCATAGCCTTTGGAATTTTTATGGGCTTGGTATTTCCCGCTTATGCGCAATTTTTTGTCCAATGGAAACCCGGCATGTTTGGCTGGTTTACCATCGGCTGCCTGGTCGCCGGCACTACCGTTGGGATCGTGAATTATGCGATTGCCAAAGCGGTATTGCTGAATAAATTGCAGGAGATGGCACAAGTCGCACACGCCATCGGAGCGGGTGACTTGTCTCGAAAATATACGATTCAAAGCTCAGATATTGTTGGCAACATGGCCACGGGCTTCAATACTATGATTGATACTCTGAAAAACTTGTTTGCTGATATCCAAAAATCTTCTCACCAGTTAACCAATGTCGCTCGCGAATTAACTTTAATCACCGATGACACCAAAGGGGATGTAGGTAACCAATTGCAGCAAATCACCAGTCTAGCCACCGCCATTGAGCAAATGTCCGCAAGCATCAATGAACTCAGCCATCACACCGAATCAGCCGCGCAAGCGGCGGAATCCGCCGACAATTTCGCCCAACAAGGTAATCAAGTGGCCAATGACGCGCAAGCAGTGATCCAGTCATTGGTCGATAAGCTGGAGGAGACAGCGCATAACGTCGAACAAGTACAACAACGATCGCAAAACATCGGCAAATTCATCGATGTCATTCACGGTATTGCCGAACAAACCAATTTACTGGCCTTAAACGCGGCCATCGAATCCGCTCGCGCCGGCGAGCAAGGGCGGGGATTTTCCGTTGTCGCCGATGAAGTGCGTAATCTGGCGGGGCGCACGCAAGAATCCACCCAGCAAATTCAACAAATCATCCAGGATCTGCAACTGGGTTCGGATAAAGCTGTGGAGACCATGCGCGATGCGAAAGCGTCGGCACAAGAAGGTTTTGGTGAAGTGGTTCAAACAGCCACGTCCCTCAATGAAATCGCCAACACCATGGCCGACATTTCCAAGATGAATTTTCAAGTCGCCTCGGCCATCAATCAGCAAAAACAAACCGCCCAAGAAATCAGCAAAAGCTTTACTATGTTGCGTTCCCTGGCGGAAAACACTAATTTGCTAACCCAAAAAACCGCCGATACCAGTAAAGACTTGGAAACTCTTGCCAACCACCTGAACCACTCCACAACCAACAGCGCCTGATTTCGGCTGCATATGTAGACTCTAATGTTGCATAACATTAGGGCAGATACTCTTGTAAATACGGATAATATCACATCCCCCCGCCCTAAATTAACGCATAGGGCTATGTATCGTTTGATGCATTTGACAAATTACTGTTAATACAATACAAACGGTATTATTCACAATATTTCCCGGTTATGGAATGAAGCATCGTTCTCGCATATTGCTGGCCTTATTGCTATTGACTGTTTTATTGTTCATTACAGTCTCTTGGACCATACAAAAACAACTCTCTATCGGCGTCCGTGCCGAGCTTGGCAATTCGCTAAATTCCATACTACACACTACCCATCGCGCTTTGGTGGCGTGGCTGGATGTTCACAAATCGGCCACTCTGGCGTGGGCCAACAGCCATGAGGTTCGCCAAGCGGCCGCGGCTCTGCTAGAGCAAAGTGCCGATACCAGCAGCGGCACCCAAACAAGTCTCCAAAAGCGCCTTATCGCCTGGTTTCACACAGCAAGCTCCGATAGCAATTACCAGGCCTTTCTGATTGCCGCAACCGACCATACGGTTCTGGCATCGTCCGGTGATTTAAACAGGCAATGGCACGACTTGTTAAACCAGCAGCCTCGATTAATCGCAAAGCTGTACTCCGGACAGGCTGCGGTAGGTCCGCCTATTCTAACTACTACCGCCGAATCAACAAATATCTACCAATTTGTTGGCGCGCCTATTTTTGACGACAATAAAAACGTTATAGCGGTGTTGTTATTTTTATTCAACACGGACAAGAATTTTAACCACATCCTGCGATTAGGACGGTTCGGCGACTCAGGGGAAACCTATTTATTCAACGATCAAGGCGTCATGATCAGCCAAAGCCGATATGAGTCACAACTTCAAAACATTGGCTTATTAAAACCCGGTGAGTCCTCAATTTTGCGCATCAGGGTGCGCGACCCGGGCAAAAACCTGTTTGAAAATAACACTCCACTGCCTCCAGATCCACCATTAACCGCCATGGCCACCAGCGCCCTGAGCGGTGCTTCCGGTATCAACCTAGCAGGCTATCGTGACTACCGGGGCGTATCCGTGGTGGGTGCGTGGATATGGGACAGCCAATACGACCTGGGTGTCGCCACCGAACAAGATACCGATGAAGCGTACCGAATTTTGTTTGAAAGCCTCGTCACGATTTCCGCACTTACGTTGCTGTCCATCGTCTTATTAGTCGGAGTGGTGAGGTTGCATGTGGAAAACCGCAGGCGCAAGCAAGCTGAGCAGGCGTTGCGAACCAGCCGGCAAAGATTTGAGGCCCAATTTCGCGGCGTACCGGTGCCAACGTACACCTGGCAACGGCAAGGAGAAGATTTTAGACTGGTGGATTTCAATGACGCCGCGGAGCGCTGGACTGAGGGCCGTATCTCTACCCTAAAAGGTAAAACCGCCGCCCAATTGTACAAAACGAACCGCCCGGATATCTTCGCGGATATACATAAATGCTTTAATGAAAAAATCAATATTCATACAAATTATTGGTATGAGGTTTTATCGACCGGACTGAATCGTTACGTGGATGTGACATACGCCTACATTCCCCATGATGTGGTTTTAATACATACCAACGATATGACGGAGCGGAAAATTGCTGAAGACAAACTGCAACAAACCCACCAGGCACTTGAGCAACGCGTTTCACAGAGAACGCAGGAATTGGAAAAAGCCAATACCGAATTACTGCAGGAAATCAGGCGACGAACAAAAGCCGAACAAGCGCTGCGAAACGAACGCGACAAAGCGCAACATTGCATTGACAATGTAAGCGCGATTATTGTCGGCTTGGACAAAGACGGCAACATCATCCTTATTAATCAACCCGCTTGCAGAATGTTGGAAAGAACCGAAAACGAGCTTGTTGGTAAAAACTGGTTTGACGTGTGTTTGCCGCACGATGAAAAAGAGAAAGTACTCAGTGGATTTCACCAAATCATGGAAGGAAAACTAGAGGGTGTGGACTATTACGAAAATACCATTGTCTCAAAAACCGGCCGGCAAAAACTCATTGCCTGGAAAAACAGTTTTTTTACCGACAGCGATTCCAATATTGTGGGAAGCTTAAGCGTCGGAGAAGATATCACCGAACGGCGGCGAGCGGAGGAGTTTATCCGCGCCCGTCAAGCTGAAATGGCGCATTTTGCCCGTGTTACCAGCATGGGGGAAATAGCCACTGGTTTGGCGCACGAGTTGAACCAGCCATTGACCGCCATCAACGTATACGCCGGCAGTTGCCTGCAACAGTTTCGAAGCGGCCAACACGACAACGAAACATTACACACCGCGCTGGAACGCATTGCGCAACAAGCTCAGCGCGCCGCCAACATCATTCATAATCTCAGATCGTTCTTGTCCAAAGGGACGGCAGAGCGCATAGCAACCGATATCAACCACCTGATCCGGCAAACCAGTGAAATCGCTTTTATCGATACCAGAAAACTAAACATAAAAGTGCACTATAATTTGGCCCAAGAACTCCCGCTTGTTACTATTGACCCAATACAAATCGAACAAGTGATAGTAAACCTGCTTCGCAACTCATTAGATGCGTTGACCATAAATCCCGAAAGCAATCGGAATCTGACTATTCAAACCGGAATATCAAATGACCAGAAAATCAAAGTTGATATCAGTGACAACGGCCCCGGTATCGAAATCGATGATATCGAAAAATTGTTCCAGCCTTTTTATTCCAACAAGCCTGACAACATGGGGATGGGGCTGGCCATCAGTCGTTCCATTGTCGAAGCCCATGAAGGTCGATTATCCGCGACCAATAACCCCGAAGGCGGCGCAACGTTTACATTCACTCTACCCATAGAGCAAAGCGATCATGACTAACTATTCCACTGTATTCATAGTCGATGATGATCAGGCGGTGCGCGATTCACTGAAATTCCTGGTCGAATCCAATGGGCGCGCGGCGCAAACCTATGCGTCGGCAAAAGCGTTCATCGATGGTTACAACCCCGACATGCCTGGCTGTGTGCTGTTGGATGTTCGCATGCCGGAGATGAGCGGCTTTGAATTACAAAAAGAAATGCAAAAAAGGCAAATCACGATACCCATTATCTTTATCAGTGCTCACGGCACTGTGCCCGCCGCGGTTCGCGCGCTCAAGCTGGGCGCCAGCGATTTTGTAATGAAGCCGTTTAATAACCAGGTATTGCTGGAAAAAATCGACCAAGCCATTGAGGCCGATAAAATTCACCGTGAAGAACGCGATCGCAAACAACATATCGCCGACCGCATGGCGAACCTAACCGCCCGAGAACTGGATGTAATGCGATTAATCGTCGAGGGTATGCCGGCAAAAAAAATCGCGGAGCAACTAGGCATTAGCAACAAAACCGTGGACGTACACCGCTCCCACATCATGCATAAATTGGAAATAAAATCCGTAGCGGAGCTGGTAAAAATGGTGGTCAGTGTGGAAAATCATAATCGCTAGCCCGCATTTCTCACCAGGCGGCGATAAATATTCCTATAGGATTGCCATGGCAGAACAAAGGTTAAAGTGCAAAGATACAGAGTGTTATTCAAGTATGCCTATCGCGGTTCAGGCTTGTCTTCGTATCCGTAGGCTTGCTCTTCACTTTTGTATAGGAAGTACTTATGCCGCGAAGCACAAAGATGTACCGTTTATGGAGCAAAGGACGTAATCCTACGCCCGCTCCCGCGATCCTGGTGAGAAATGCGGGCTAGCGCTTCATAAAATCAGCACTAATCCTAAGGAACTTCTGAATCAACAATGGACGCCATGATTATGTCGCTAAATATAATCCCAGAACCCGCCGGAAAATTTATGTGAAATCGAATTGGCAAGCGGATAATCAGCAACTATACTTATCAAGCTTGTCTGCAAA
>JASFLF010000311.1:0-5096 GCA_050118235.1 Gammaproteobacteria bacterium
GGTGGTGCAGGAAGACCGTTATACCACTATCCACATTGAAGAGCTCACCTGCATGGCGCGTGACACCAAGTTGGGCGCTGAAGAGATCACCAGTGATATTCCCAATGTGGGGGAAAGTGCGCTATCTAAACTGGATGAGTCCGGGATTGTCTATGTGGGCGCGGAAGTGAAACCGGGAGACATCCTGGTGGGTAAGGTAACACCCAAAGGTGAAACCCAATTAACGCCGGAAGAAAAACTGTTACGGGCCATTTTCGGTGAAAAAGCCTCGGACGTTAAAGATACTTCCTTGCGTGTGCCCTCCGGTATGGATGGCACCGTCATCGATGTGCAAGTGTTTACCCGTGATGGCGTGGAAAAAGATGCCCGGGCGATGCAGATCCAGGAAATGTCCTTGGCCAGAGCGAAAAAAGACTTACACGACCAATACCGAATTGTGGAGGACGATATCTACCAACGCGCCGAGAGGTTATTGACGGGCAAAACCGCCGAGGGCGGCCCCAATCAACTCAAAGCCGGCACTAAGATTGCGAAATCCTACTTGAGCGAAGTGAGCCGGGATAAATGGTTCGAAATTCGCCTCAAAGAGGATGAGGTCAACGCCCAACTGGAAGGCCTGGCCGAACAGTTGAAGCAGCAACGCGCCAAGTTGGATGCCGAATTCGAAGATCAACGCGCCAAACTGACATCCGGGGATGAATTAGCACCCGGCGTATTAAAAATGGTGAAAGTCTATCTGGCAGTGAAACGCCGCATTCAACCCGGCGATAAAATGGCAGGCCGGCACGGCAACAAAGGTGTTATCTCTATGATTAAACCCGTAGAGGACATGCCTTACAGCGAGGACGGCACACCAGTGGATATCGTGTTAAATCCTCTGGGCGTACCGTCGCGGATGAATGTGGGGCAGGTGTTGGAGACTCACTTGGGTTGGGCCGCTAAGGGCCTAGGCAAGAAAATCGGCCAGCTGTTGGATGCACAACGCGGCGTGGCGGAAGTCAAAGCCTACCTCAATGAAATTTATAACGACGGTGAGGGCGTTAAAGTGGATCTGGATTCGCTGACCGACGACGAGCTCATTGAAATGGCCGGTAACTTGCGCAAAGGCGTTCCCTTTGCCACACCGGTATTCGATGGTGTGTCCGAAGACGAGATCCGCCGCATGTTGCGTTTGGCCGGGCTGCCGCAATCCGGTCAAACCGTGTTATACGACGGCCGTACCGGCGAGGCGTTCGAGCGCCCTGTCACCGTGGGCTACATGTACATGTTGAAACTCAATCACTTGGTTGATGACAAAATGCACGCCCGTTCCACCGGTCCTTATAGCTTGGTCACGCAGCAGCCGCTGGGCGGTAAAGCCCAGTTCGGTGGCCAACGCTTTGGTGAAATGGAGGTCTGGGCGCTGGAAGCTTATGGCGCCGCTTACACCTTGCAGGAGATGCTGACGGTGAAATCCGACGACGTCAATGGCCGTACCAAGATGTACAAAAACATTGTGGATGGAGACCATCGAATGGAAGCCGGTATGCCGGAGTCGTTTAACGTATTGATTAAAGAAATCCGGTCGCTCGGTATCGATATCGAGCTGGAGCAATGACAGCCGCTGTTCTCTTAAGTTAAACATTTGTTAGACAATCTTAAGGTAAACAGAAGCTAAGAACCGACCGCGGGAGATACAATGAAAGATCTATTGAAGATTTTAAAAGCGCAAGCGCAAAGTGAGGATTTTGATGCCATTCGTATCGGCTTGGCGTCGCCTGAGAAAATCCGTTCCTGGTCTTTCGGTGAAGTGAAAAAGCCGGAGACTATCAACTACCGCACGTTCAAGCCCGAACGCGACGGTTTGTTTTGCGCCAAGATATTCGGTCCCGTCAAAGACTATGAATGCTTGTGCGGCAAATACAAACGCTTAAAACACCGCGGTGTAATTTGCGAGAAGTGCGGCGTAGAAGTCACCCTGGCCAAAGTGCGTCGCGAGCGCATGGGGCACATCGAACTGGCCAGTCCGGTGGCGCACATCTGGTTCTTGAAATCACTGCCCTCGCGCATCGGTTTGTTGATGGATATGACGTTGCGGGACATAGAACGGGTGTTGTACTTCGAGGCATTCGTCGTCATCGATCCCGGCATGACTCAATTGGAGCGCGGCCAACTGCTGACCGACGAGCAATATCTGGAAGCCATTGAAGAGTACGGTGATGAGTTCGATGCCCGCATGGGCGCGGAAAGTGTGTATGAATTATTAAAACGCATCGAATTGCACGAGGAAGTGGGCAAGCTGCGTGAAGAAATCGCCGAAACCAAATCGGAAACCAAATACAAAAAACTCACCAAACGCTTAAAACTGTTGGAGGCGTTTATTGATTCGGGTAATCGTCCGGAATGGATGGTGATGACTGTGTTGCCGGTGTTGCCTCCGGAGTTGCGCCCCTTAGTACCGCTGGACGGCGGCCGGTTCGCCACATCCGATTTAAACGATTTATACCGCCGCGTGATCAACCGCAACAACCGCTTGCGCCGCTTGCTGGAGCTTAATGCACCGGACATTATCGTGCGCAACGAAAAACGCATGTTGCAAGAGTCCGTAGACGCTTTACTGGATAACGGCCGTCGCGGCCGCGCCATCACCGGTTCCAACAAACGACCGTTGAAATCCCTGGCGGACATGATCAAAGGTAAGCAAGGCCGTTTCCGTCAAAACCTATTGGGTAAGCGGGTGGACTATTCCGGCCGTTCGGTTATCGTGGTGGGGCCTGCGCTGAAATTGCACCAATGTGGCTTGCCGAAGAAAATGGCACTGGAGCTATTCAAGCCTTTTATTTTCAGCAAGCTGGAAATGCGCGGATTGGCCACCACCATTAAAGCCGCCAAGAAAATGGTCGAGCGCGAAGGTCCCGAAGTGTGGGATATTTTAGAAGAAGTGATTCGCGAGCACCCGGTGATGTTGAACCGGGCGCCGACCTTACACCGTTTAGGCATTCAAGCCTTCGAACCGTTGTTGATTGAAGGCAAAGCCATCCAGTTGCACCCTCTGGTATGTACCGCATTCAACGCCGACTTCGACGGTGACCAAATGGCGGTGCACGTGCCATTGTCCATCGAAGCACAAATCGAGGCCCGTGCCTTGATGATGGCCAGTAACAACATATTATCGCCGGCCAACGGCGATCCTATTATCGTGCCCTCACAAGACGTGGTGTTGGGTCTGTATTACATGAGCCGTGACCGGGTGAACGCCAAAGGTGAAGGCATGATGTTTGCCGACATCAAGGAAGCGGCCCGGGCATACGCTACCGGCGCCGCGGAGCTGCACGCCAAAGTCAAAGTCCGTATCCACCGAGAAATTATCGATGAACACGGCGAAAGACATCAAGAACGGCGCATTATAGATACCACCGTGGGACGGGCTATCATCATGGAGTTGTTGCCGCCACAATTGCCGCTGGACGTTGTGAACGTGCCGATGACTAAAAAAGCGATTTCCAATGTCATCAACACCTGTTACCGCCAGGTGGGTCTGAAAGAAACTGTTATTTTCGCTGACCAGCTGATGTATACCGGCTTTAACTACTCCACCCGCTCCGGTGTGTCTTTTGGTCTGGAAGACATGGTCGTTCCTGATGAAAAACTCAAAATCATCACCGGCGCGGAACGCCAGGTGGAAGAGATCGAGAAACAATACAATTCAGGTCTGGTTACCAACGGTGAACGCTATAACAAGGTGGTGGATATCTGGTCCAACACCAACGACCACGTTGCCAAGGCGATGATGGAAACCTTGGGAACGGACGAAGTCACGGACGCCGAAGGCAATGTCGTCAAACAAAAATCTTTTAACTCGATTTTTATGATGGCTGACTCCGGTGCCCGCGGTAGTGCGGCGCAGATCCGCCAGCTGGCGGGCATGCGTGGCTTGATGGCCAAACCGGACGGCTCGATTATCGAAACGCCGATTACGGCGAACTTCCGTGAAGGTCTGGACGTATTGCAGTACTTTATTTCCACTCACGGCGCACGAAAGGGTTTGGCGGACACCGCACTGAAAACTGCAAACTCCGGTTACTTGACTCGCCGTTTGGTGGACGTTGCCCAGGATTTGGTGGTGGTGGAAGTGGATTGCGGCACTAGCCGTGGTTTGTTGAAACAACCGCTGGTGGAAGGTGGTGATATCGTGGAAACCTTGTCCGAGCGCGTGTTGGGGCGGGTCGCCTCGCAGGATATTTTGAAACCGGGTTCTGACGAAGTACTGGTGCCTTTAGGTACGTTGCTGGATGAAAAAACCGTCGCCTTGTTGGAAGACTATGGTGTGGATCAAATCCTGGCGCGTTCACCCATTACCTGTGAAACCCGCTATGGTGTGTGCGCCACATGTTACGGCCGGGACCTGGCGCGCGGTCATCGGGTTAATATTGGTGAGGCCGTCGGTGTCATTGCCGCGCAGAGTATCGGTGAGCCGGGCACACAATTGACCATGCGTACCTTCCACATCGGGGGTGCCGCATCACGTGCCGCTGCAATCAATAATATTGAAATCAAATCCAAAGGGACGGTTCGACTGCACAACCTCAAATGGGTAATGCGTAAGAACGGTAACTTGGTGGCCACGTCCCGTTCCGGTGAGATTGGTGTATTGGACGAACACGGTCGTGAAAAAGAACGTTACAAAGTGCCTTACGGTGCGGAAATTACCAACAAAGAAGGCGACACGGTGGAAGCCGGGCAAATCGTTGCTAACTGGGACCCGCATACCCACCCCATCATTACGGAAGTGGCCGGTACGGTTAAGTTTATCGATTTTGTCGAAGGTGTCACTGTACAGCGTGAGGTCGATGAAGTGACCGGGTTGTCTCGAAACGTCATCACCGACCCTAAACAGCGGGGTGCCGGTGTCGGCAAGGATTTACGGCCGATGATTAAATTGGTCGACACTGAAGGTAACGATTTAAATATCGCTGGCAGTGAAGTACCAGCACACTATGTGTTACCGCCTGGGGCCATTGTCGGCTTGGAAGACGGCGCCACAGCCGAAGTCGGTGATGTACTCGCCAGACTGCCGCAAGAGTCGTCCAAAACGCGTGATATTACCGGTGGTTTGC
>JASFLF010000312.1:0-5061 GCA_050118235.1 Gammaproteobacteria bacterium
AAGTGACTTGGAAAAAATCCATGAATCCAGTCAAAAGTTATGTTCATTGATTTCAAATTTATTGGATATGACACAACTGGAGTCCGGAAACTTGGAACTGGCACCACAACCGATAGACATCGAATCCATACTGCGCGACATTGAAAGCCCGATGGAATCGTTGATTACAAAAAGTGGCAACCAATTTGAATCACAAATACTCAACGAACTCGGTACGATGTTCAGCGATGCCGACAGAATCCGGCAAGTGCTAGTAACCTTGTTAAGTTTCTCCGGAAAACAGACACATCAAGGTAAAGTCAGCCTTACCACCTGGCGCGAGCCCTGCCCCGAAGGGGATTGGTTGTATCTCGAAATAAAAGACACCAGCAACGGCATCAGCAAAAAACAACTCAATCATTTATTTAAACTGATTATTGCGGACTCAATCGATCAGGACAAAACCGCCATGGGTTCCGAAGTCCAATTGGCCATCAGCAAAAAAATCTGTGAATTGCTCGGTGGGGATATATTAGTGGATAGCAAACCCAATCACGGCACTACGTTTACCGTATGCTTGCCGTGTCAGTGGCAAACGCAACACGCAGCGACCTCGGCGACGGCTTAAAGCATCAGCACATGCCGTACCGTGCAACACTTGCCGTCATGTTTTTTTGTACGAACCCTACCGGCGAAAAAAGCCCGACCAAAGCACCACGCCTTAATCTCGAGCAAGAGGATTGTTAACAATTTCACATGGTGCTGTAAGCCAAGGAAAATCCCACCATTAAAAAACTGTTGTCGTGGTTAAAGTGATAGCTATTGGAGCCACCGTAGCCTGCCAAGTGAGTTGGCTGACTCGCAAGGGCGAAAAAGCCTACGATAGAACCAAAGAATCGGTTTTAGAAAGAGGGGAAGAGATAGTTGATAAAGCAAAAGACGCTAATTTCCTAACCGGTAAGTAAGCACCAATTACGAACGAATGCACCAGTACTTGACTCCTTGTTGCCCTAGAAACACTTCGGCTTGTGTTCCCTGTAACATGGCGAAAGTGGCGAGCATGCCCGCTTCGGTGCAAGTGCCGGCGATCACTGTCACGGAACGCGGCGCGCCTTGTACCGGCCAGCCCGTACGTGGATTGAGAATATGGCTGTAACGAATCCCGTCATTCAATAAATATCGCCGGGCGTCGCCGCTGGTGGCGAGCGCGCCTTGTTGCAGTTCATATACCTTGGTGTTCGTAGTTACCGTATGGGGCGAGGCATCCGGGGTTTCTATACCGACGATCCAGCCTTTGCCTTGGCGACGCGGACCGGTGGTGGCGATATCGCCGCCAAAATTTACCAGGCAACCGACATCCGCTGCTTCGCGCAACAATAGCACAGTACGGTCTACGGAATATTCCTTACCGATGCCACCCAGATCAATTTGCATGCCTTTGGGCATGCGGATCTTGGGCGAGCGCCAACGGACTTTATTCCAGCCGATGCGAGCCAGGATTTTCTTGACCTGTGCAACGGTGGGAATACGATCGCTGCCATCGAATTTCCATACCTCCCGCAGCACACCTGAGGTGATATCAAACATACCGTCACTCAATTCATAGCACTGAGCGGCGTAATCCAGCATATGCGCGGTTTCTTCGTCCACTTTTATGGTGGCACCCTGCGCACTATTGATTTTATGAATGATATTGTCCTGCCGATAGCGGCTGAGCTTGCGCTCTATTCGCAGCGCTTCCTGCTGGGCGATACCGGCAAGGTGTTTGGCGAGCAAGGGGTCCTGTGTATCCATCAGCACTTCGCACGGACTGGCCATGGCGTTGAACCGCCCTATCCAGTAATCATCGCAAAACTTTAATTGCGGCGGTTGTGGTGCGTCCATGGAGACAATTTACCAGAATTCCGACTTGCCCGGTCGGTTTCAGAACTTATAACTGTAACTTGCCTGCAATATGATGGCCTCCACATCGGGAAATAAATTGTAATTGCGCAACTTACCCACCGCTTCCGCCGGATAACTGTCGCCCGACTGTTTCATGTATTCGGCGCGAAAGTTGAACTCGCTGTGCTTGTTGAGCTCCACGCCATACAGTAATCCAAAAGTGGTGGTAGTCATATCGCCTAAACGATAGTCAGCGCTGGCGTATTGCGGCAATGGCTCACCATCCAGCAGGAAATACTTATGAAAATTAGCCGCCGTTTGCTGATAATATCGGGCATGGGGCTGCAAGTAGTGATGCCGGCCCAACTCATAGCGATAGCGCAAATCCACGGTGTGCGACTTGATGTCCCAGTCGTCCCAGAAGTAACGGTAGGTGAGATACACCACATCATCGGTAAACTGATGATTGATTTTCCAATACACACTTTGTCGGGTGCGCGAATCCGGCCGCTTTTCGTGTAAATATCGGAAGCCACTGGGATCGTCGACACCTGGCACCAGTTCTCCGTCGGCGTTTACAACACTCAACAGCTTATACGGATCCGTTAAGTAGCCACTGGACTTTCCAATACTATAGTTAAGTTGAGTAATGGTTTGACGGCCGAGTATTTGGGTAACACCGAATAACAAGTCGCTGACATTTTTTGTTTCACCACCGCCCAAACTGATCCCGCCTTCCTCGCCTTCCCCGTCATCCTCACCTTCGCCTCCGCCGGTTGAGCTGGTGGGTACTTCCGTGAAGGGGTCCGGTGTCCCGCCCGTCGGCGAGACAGAGTCGCGGTTTAACGCCGCACCGGCGGAAAACGTGGTGTTTTTATTGTTGACATCATAGGTAAACGTGGCGGAAACACCCAGTGAGGTATAATCGGTTTCGGTGGAAAAATTTGCGCCTAATAACGATTTTAACTTCCGGCTGAGGGGTTTTTCCCAGAGAACGCTCGCCGCAAACCGAGTGTCTTCGAAGGTTGGGTCCAATGGTGTTTGATTGGGTGCAACGCTATATGACCTTTGCCCGGAAGGACCCGAAAAGGTCTGTGTCTGATCCGATGGCACCGCGCCATTGGCCGAAGCACCGCTGAGTACATCCACCACAAACTTAAAATTGATGAATTGATCGTCACCAAGGTCGCCGCGAGCGCTGATAACGGGCTCCACTGCCGTAACACGGTCTTTTTCCGAATAATACAATAGCGCCGAATCATATGACCAATTTTTAGGTTCGCTGGCGAATGCCGGTTGCGGCAAGTGGGTACCCAACAACGCGCAAGTTGCGGTGGCCAAGGCTCCGCGTATGGATTTGGTTTTTTTTAGTTGCATCCGCAACCTCCACCGCCTACTCCGGCGCCGCCACTGGATGCTTCTTTACTGAAATATATATGCTCGTCCAAATAAGTTTCCAGCGGATAGGGATTGAGTTGCATTTTTTTCTCAGCCAGTAAATCCCGTTCCCAGGGTTTAACCGGCTCCAAAGAACACGCTTGAGTGAGTATAAGAAACAGGGGAAATAGCCAATAGATACGCTGCATTTTTTTTACTTCTCGTTAGCTGGATTTATTGCTTAAGCAATTCGCGGATATTGGTTTCCAGTTTATCGGTGTCCGATTTTCTGAAGCCAATGTGAGACATATGTAGTTGACCGTTGCGGTCAATTAAATAGGAACTGGGCATACCCATGACTTTGTAATCTTCGGCCGTTTTGCCTTCCGGATCAAAAGCCACCGTAAAGTTTGTTTCAAAATCGTTTAAAAATTCATCGGCTTTGTCTTTGCTTTTGTCCAGGTTTACGGCGACTACCACCAGCCCCTTATTCTTGTATTTGCTTTGAATCTCATTCATCCACGGAAAGGATTTGCGGCATGGTGAACACCAAGATGCCCAAAAGTCCAAATACACGACTTTTCCACGCAATTTTTCCAACGAGACGCTTTCCGCATTAGTGGGTAGTTGAAACGCCGGTGCTTCGGCGGCAAAAAGGAGGGGTGAGAAACTAACTACTATCAATAACAACAACGGTAACAAAACCGTGGTTCTGGCTTTGCGGTAAATAATGTACGACATAGACATATATTCCCCATCAGAATCAACAACTAATCACACCGCCTAAACAGTGCTCTTAGTATCATCATGACACAACGCCGCAGCAACAGCCTTAATTTTTCCTTAAAGCGCTTACTTCACGACTAAAGTTTCACGGCTTAAGGTCTCATGGCTTAAGTCACATGGCATGAGTTACAAGACCTGAATTACAAGACTTGTTCTAAATATTATAAGTGCATCGGTGAAAGTAGTACCAAGCTTAAGATAAAGCTGTTACGAAGAAGTTCCCCACAGGCTCATTTATTTAATTGTTACCGCCATAAGTAATTTGCGCCATATACAAGCACTCTTATGAGGCGCCTCAATTAGTCCGAGACACGATGGCTCGCAGTTGCAAATTCCTACCCTGCCGGTAAGGTACAATTCGTCCTCTCAATGAAATCAACAGGAATTTGTGCGTATAACAAATCAAATCCCACGGAATTCTTAACACTGCTTATCATTTTTACGGCCCCCTCCGATCAGCAATACGCCGCCAATAAACTTTGAGACCAGTATGTTGTGTTTATTATTTTAACGAGTACTCTATCAACGGATATTAGCAATACATTCTGACTGATATAACCAAAATTTGAGAATCTCGAAATTCTTCCTCGTGAGTAGCACTCAATATTAAAATCTTTTGTCAGTCACGGTCGAACTGCCTGCCAATCGCATTGTCAATCTGCATTAGCAATTATAGTAAGCATTTATCAGCATCGCTTGTTAGCTGATTGCTTTCTAATTGCATCAAGAGTTGGATTGGTACGATCCATTATTTTACCGAACCAATCTGATAGTCCATTGACTTTTTCGCTACAAACCAACAAGGAGATTAGTTGCTATTTTCTTTTCAAAAAAAACTACAACCCGTTTCAGCAACAGCAGAGTACTAAGTGGCACATTGATAGTCGGGCTTTTGTTCGCTTGCGCATCAAATCTGGCGTTGAGCGCTACCGCCAGCCTGCCCGAATGGAATTATGACGATAATGCGCAAATAGCCGCCATTTTGCAATTGGCGCCTGAAGAGGTCGGAAAAAACAACATTGCCCACAATGTTGT